>JAHFFU010000091.1 GCA_023247835.1 Candidatus Bathyarchaeota archaeon | reverse complement strand
GAAGCCATTTCAAGGCCGAACTCTGACCCGTGAAAGTAGTCTATCACGACAACGACGACAACAGGGAAGAGTGCCAATGCGGGAACGGATTGGGCTATGTCAAAGATTGGCAACATAATGTTGAACCATCGTTCGCTACGTGCGATTATTATGCCAGCGACCAACGTCCATGAGAGCGCGATCAAATACCCAGCCATCAGTCGAGCTACAGAAGCGAGCGCGTAGCCGGGGATAATCGCAATCTCCCGGCGCAACATAAATTGATGTAGGAATTCTGGAAACCTCGGAGGAACGAGAATTCCGAAAAAGAGTATCGCCAACAATATTCCTATGATGGTACCAATGAGGCGACCAACACGGCTGTACTTATGCCAAGTCGCTCCGATATGTACATGGGATAACAAATTCGTTTGTCGAAAACGAACTGCAAGTGGGTAGTACCTATGTTCCAAGGAGACGAGAGGTTCGACGAACTTTGCGAAGCCCGCGGAAAACTTCTGCAATTGCTTCAAGAGCCAACGTGCGAAGCGCGATTGAGACCTCTTATGCCCCGGAACAGCCGTCGTTTCGTACTTGTACTTATCAGCATGCTCCATCAACGGGTGCCAGACAAACCGGTTGATGAGTCCAACTATTACGACCAACACAAACAATCCGAAAATGGATGCAGCAATCCTGCCGTCTAAAGCGGCTTTAAAAATATAGAAACCGAGGCCCGGGAGAGTGTAGACAGTGTTAGCAAAACTAAGGTACTCACAAGCAATTAGGAAATACCATCCACCTCCCCATGCTAGTATACTGCCGGAAATGAAAGGCGGGTACAATGCCGGAAAAACCACGTCCCGAAGATATTTGGCCCGGCGAATTCCGAAGCTATGCGCCGCTTCCGAGATGTCCTTCGGAATGGTCTTAACTCCACCATAGACACCAAAAGTTACAGCCCAAACCATGCCCGTAAAGATGAGAACCACGGACGCCAATTCTTGACCGACTATATTTCCATTAAAGAGGGACAGGAAGAGAACTATTACTCCAGGCAGATAACCCAGGACGGGGATCGATTGGAGTACGTCAAGGATTGGTACGAGGACCTGTTCCGCCCGCCTACTGATCGCGGCTGTGATTCCATAAACCAAAGCAAACGCTACTGACAGCGCATAGGCTAGGAGCATGCGAATCATTGTTCGTAGAATGTAGTTGTCCCAGTTCAACTGGAAGAGGCGGGCAGTCAGTTGATACGAGAAAATTTCATTGAGGCTCGGGCCCAAGACCGGGATCCGGGCCAGAAGGGCGATTCCTATAGGAAGAGTTGGCAGGATGAAATATAGCGGGCGCAGCCGAATCCCGCCAACAAACGTCCCTGTCCACCTCTAGGCCGCGGTTGAATCAGACTTGTTATCGGGGCGAACCTACGTCGCTTAAATATATTCCGCAGCATTTGTCTCTGAAAATCGTTAACAGTGCCTTCGAATCGTTCACCATTCTTATATTAAGCCGAACGCATGCTTCGATGTGAGAACCCATGGCCCTAGTAGGATATGAGTGGTTAATCGTCGTTGCAATACTGCTCGTCATTTTCCTTTGGGGACCACAGAAACTCCCCGAACTCGCAAGATCAATAGGGCTAGCCAAGAAAGAATTTGAGAAAGCCGCGAAGGAAGCAACGTTCACGGCTAGCGGAACTGCTGCGCCAACAGAGACTTCCACCGATCCATTAATAGTCGCCGCAAAGAACTTGGGCATAGCCACGGAAGGAAAAACTAAGGAACAAATCGCAAAGGAAATCGCAGAGAAGACTCCAAAGTAGTCGGCTGGTCAACTAGCGGGAAGAAATCCTTCATTGGCCCTTGAGGCATGGGAAGTCATCGTAATAGTTGTAATCATCATCCTCCTGCTCAAGCCATCAATCGTTATCAACGCAGCACGCTCACTCGGTAAGATGTTCGGTGAGTACAAGAAAGGAAAATCTGCCGTATTCAGACCGACATAGCCTGGTCAGACAACTTCACTCCTTGACTGGTGAAAGGTTTCTTGGCTTCGAGCAGTCCTGGCCGAGAGAAGGTCGCGACAGTTTGGGAACACATTTCTGAACTCAGCACGAGGTTGAGAGTTGTCTTCTATTCACTCATCATTACGACCACGTTCTTCATGACATTCCCGGCTAACGCTTCTTTCCTCAAGAACCCTCTGGCATTCTACGACCCAATAATTGCCTTGGTCCTCAAGCAAGTCGTGAAGGATGTTCTTCCTCAGGGGATCCAGCTGATCGCAGGCGAGTTCACTGCGCCACTGGAAATCTATCTTATTGCTTCAGTAATCCTAGGGGTCGCTGTAAGCGCGCCAGTAATCGCGTTTGAGGTTTACAGATATGTAGACCCAGCGTTGTACCCCGAGGAGAAAAGGGCGGTTTTTCCATTTGTCTTTTCGTTCACGTTCCTGTTCTTAATCGGGGTCGTCTTCGGTTACAAGGTTCTCGCGCCATTCATGTTCTGGGCGATGTTACCATTCTTTAGGCTAACGACCTCGCTTCCGATCATTAACGTGATGGACTTCTACGGCCTTGTTTTCATCACTACCTTGGTAACGGGCTTCGCGTTCACCCTACCCATTTTCTTTGTCCTTCTCGTTAGGTTTGGAATCGTAAAGACGAGTTATGTGACAAGTAGAAGGCGGTACATCTATGCAGCATTGTACATCATCACGGCAGTAATCACGCCGGACGGTGGGCCGATAGCCGACGTAGCCCTCTTTGTCCCTATGGTGTTTCTGCTCGAGATTGCTGTGTTTTTCGGCAAACGGTATGAGAAAAACGCGGGTAGAACCGTCCGTGCATTCCCACCATTCACGGAAAAAACCGTTTACACGAAATGCAAGTTCTGCGGTGGGTTGCTGACTTCGCCTACAGGTTTCTGTCAGTCCTGTGGCAAGTCACAGGTCTAAGGATCCTACCGCGCTTTCACTTTTTTTACTATTGGAGGCCTAGCTTTTCGGAGAACGCGGTAGCCGCAGAAGGGGCATTTAATTTCTGGTGTCATAGCCAGTTGATCGGCCGTTAAGTGTTGGCCGCAGCTTATGCATTCATACATTATTCCTGCTGGGGGTTGTTCACTTTCTTCGGACATTATTTGAAACCTTCCTCGCAGTGTCGAAGACTGCAATTAAACTTTTGCAGATTTCCGGTTCATGCGTGGCGTTTCATGAAATCTTCAATGGCGTCAAATGCTTCGGCCAACATTGATTCGTCGGGTAGAAAGACGGCTCTGAAATGGTCTTTTCCGTAGGCTGGGTCGAAGCCTGAGCCGTGAACCACGAGTACTCCTGTCTCCTTCAGGAGCTCGCTAACGAATTCATCATCACTCTTCCACCTCTTGCCGATCACCCTAATCCGAGGGAAGAGGTAGAAGGCACCGGCAGGTTTGGCTGCGATTAGCCCAGGAATGTCATTAATGCGCTTCCACGATAAATCGCGTCGTCGCTTGAGTTTTGAGACCATCTCAGGGATGTGGTCTTGCGGCCCTCGAAGAGCTTCGATCGCTGCAAGCTGGACGGGCGTGTTGGCGCAAAGGCGGACACGGGACATTTTCTTTATGGCGTCCCAGACGTCTCTCATTCCGCCCTCCGGGTCTTGCAGGTACAAGTACCCTAACCGCCAACCGGTCATCAAATATGTCTTCGAGAAACCGTTCAGCCCGAATACCGGAGTCTCTTTGGCAATGGATGCGACGCTTGTGAAAGCGCTGTCGTAAACGATTCTGTCGTATATTTCATCAGCCGCGACAGGTATATTATGGGAAGCAGCAATTTCCAGGATTCGTGACAATTCGTCCCTTGAGTAAACCGAACCAGTGGGATTATTGGGGTTGATTATGACTATGAGACGTGTCTTTCCCGATATCTTCCTCTCCAAATCGGACACGTCCGGGGCCCAACTCTTTTCTTCGATGGTTCTGTAAGTCACCGGTTTCCCGTCGAAGAACTTCGCGTAAGTCAGGTATGGAGAGTAGCATGGCCCTGGCATAAGTACCTCATCGCCCGGGTTTACGATTGCGCCCATCAGGAACAGAATTGCTTCCGAGATTCCCTGTGTGATTACAACATTGCGCGGGTCAAGATGTGAGCCGTTCACCAGATTTTCTTTCTCGGCTACTGCCTCACGCAGTTCTTTGACTCCTTCCGATGCCGAATAGTAATTCAAGCCTCCGTCGAGCGCTTTCTTCATGGCGTTCTTGATGTGGGGAGGCGTATCAAAACCGTACTTTACGGGATCGCCAATGTTCAGGTAAACAATTTTCTTTCCACTTCGCCTAACTTCCTCCGCCTTTACCATAACATCGCGAATAGCGTATTCGACCTCTCGTCCCCTTCTCGAAGGTTGAACCATTTCCTGCAACATTCAGGCCCGAGACCGGTACCCGTAAGCTCGTTTAATAGGGTTCCTTCCCTGACGAGTGAGAGAACCTTTAATCGGCAAACCTTCTTCAGCCAAGAGTCGGGACGAAATGACCAACCCCCTCCATGATATCGTCGGAAGCGAAGGGAACGAGCTCGCCGGAAAACGAATCGTTCTAGCCGTGACGGGTAGCGTCTCTGCCTACCGCGCCCCCGATATAGCAAGGCTTCTGATGCGCCATGGCGCTCAAGTTTTCGCAGTAATGTCCGACATGGCGGAGCAAATAATCCACCCAAACCTGCTTGAGTGGGCAACCGGCAATCCTGTGGTGACTAAGCTTACTGGTAGAATCGAACACGTCACCTTCACCACCGGACCATCAAAGGCCGACCTCATCCTAATCGCTCCCTGTACAGCCAACACTATTGGCAAGATAGCGCAGGGAATAGATGACACACCCATAACCTCGTTTGTTAGCTCCGCACTCGGAGAGCACTTACCCATCGTCATCGCACCGGCAATGCATGAAACAATGTACCGCCAACCCCTCGTTCTCGAGAACATTCGCAAGCTAACCGAGCTGGGAGTGATATTCATTGAGCCTGCTGAAGAGGAGGGGAAAGCGAAAATTGCTTCCCCTGAAGATATCTTTGCCAACGTCCTTGAAGCATTACCGCCAAAAGACTTCATCGGGAAAAAAGTACTGCTCACAGTTGGTCCGACTATCGAGTATATCGACCCCGTCCGGGTCCTCACAAATCCAAGTAGCGGAAAAATGGGCAGCGCAATAGCCCTGGAAGCACAAAGGCGCGGCGCAACTGTAACGGTCATACATGGACCAATGTCGTCACCCCTCCCACAAGAAGCAAAGCGTCTATCCGTCAAAACAACGCACGACATGTACGAAGCAACCATTAGGGAGCTGAAGTCTTCCCGTTACGATGTTGCCATAGCAACTGCCGCCGCGTCTGACTACACA
>JAHFFU010000090.1 GCA_023247835.1 Candidatus Bathyarchaeota archaeon | reverse complement strand
GTTCGACGAGGTTATTCGGCGATATCGTGTAATCGTTCGTGAAAGCGCGAGAACTTGCAGACACGAAGTTACTCAGCCGACATAAGACCGTTATTCAAGCAGGTTAAGGCGATTGCCCGCAAGAATCCTCGAACCCTGATAACGGATGGGGCTCCGAACTTTCACGAAGCGTTCATGGACGAATATTGGACAAGCAAACTAGCCACACGCCCCGAACACATACGAGACATAACCTTAGACGGGGTGAGGCACAACAACAAGATGGAACGGATGAACGGAGAAATTCGTGACCGAGAACGGGTTATGCGTACCCTCGAAAAATCAGACAGCCCTATACTGGCAGGCTACCAGCTATTCCATAACTACATTCGACCGCATATGGCATTGAAGGGAAAGACGCCTGCGGAAGTTGCGGGGGTTACGGTGCTGGGAGAAAATAATTGGAAGACATTGATTGAAAACTCGGTGTACGACAAGATTCGAGTCATTGGAGCGAAAAATAGCCGTAATTGAGCTAATATGTTAAAACATATAAGCATACACTTAAACTGCAGTTACACATTTTGTTACAAAATGCGGTTAACCTACCGTAGGTTACCGTTGGTGAGGGTGCCGGATGGCAACTGTTCAGATTAGAAAAGAAGATGTGGGAGAAGTAAAGGACATCCAGAGTCTGGTCACTCGACTTGGTGAGAAGTACAGTGGAAAATGGGTTGCAATTCTAGAAAACGGTGAAATCATAGCTGATGAAAAGGTCGAAAGTCTCTACGATAGAGCAAACAAGAAAAAAATAGCGGCTCTCTTTCAAATACCACGAAAGGGAGAGCTGTTGCTACTATAATGGCATTTTCTTGACAGCGGTTTCACGACTCAAACAACCAAATGGTCATTATTCTCTTTTCGTCAGGTATTGGACGCAGAATGGACAACGCATAGATACGCCCGTTGATGCACTCGTTGACACGGGGGCTAGCAAATGCGCGATTCCAACCGCGCTAAACGGTCGGCTGTTCCAATTCCCACTCGTTGGTCATGATAACAATGTGACAACCGCCTCTAATCCGAGGGGATTCGATGTTGTTGTTATACCCAAGATATGCTTGGTCGCCGTGAACGTGGCTTCTAATCAGTTGCAAGTAACAGACACCAATCTGGAAGAACTCAATGTCAGCGCATGGTTGGGAGACTCATTCATCTTGGGCATGAATTTCCTATCGAAATTTGACATTTCAATGCTTCAAAACGGAAAAATAACAATCGGTCGCTAACATCAACCGCTTTTTTACAGCCCCACAGTTCCGAGCTTTCAACCGAGGACTCGACGTTACCATCAAGTGATACCTTTAATGCTCAGGGTCGCGCGTGGAAAAGTAGCTAAAAGAGAGATCGAAGTTTGGCTTCGAAACAGGTCCAAGAAGATCTAGTGGAAGAAATTGTGCGCCGTTACAAGGCAATCCTAGTCGAACTCGCTAAATACTAGCGGTGCCCTAGCAAAACTGGCTTATGGTCGGCGTTTTGCTTCGAATTTTTCGTAATGTACAATTTCTTCTAGGGGCTTGCGAATTTTCTTGCGGTTAGCTTTGGGTTCAGCTGAATAGCCGAACGGGATCACGCTTACCAATTTCATTCTCTGCGGTGCAGCTAAAAGATCTTTGACTCCGTCTTCGTAGAAATTTGTAACCCAGCAGGCGCCGATGCCCATGTCCCAGGCTGCGAGGACCATGTTCTGTATTGCGCGTGCGCCGTCGATTTCGGGAAGTTTTGCGCTATCCATCAGAACCGCGATTGCCAGGGGCGCCTTCGCAATGTGCTCCCCTGTGGGGGTGAGCTCGGAAATTTTCCTTAGGGTTTCCTTGTTTTTGATGACTACGAAATGCCATGGTTGCGAGTTCTTTGAACTTGGGGCTAGGCGTCCGGCCTCTAAGATTTTCTGGAGGTTCTCGTCTGGGATGGGCTTGTCTAGGTAGTCTCGGATCTCCCGGCGAGTTCTAATGCAGGTAAATGTATCCATCGCAAGGTCACTTGCTTCATTAGCGAGGAAAAAGTTGGTTTCTCACTGCGTTTTCTGGGCGTTCTTTTCAATTATTTCCCAAAGTTCTTCCTCGAGCGTTTCCCCGTGCTGTGGCTTCTCGACGAACCTGCCGATCTCCCGCCATGCGCGGTCGTGGACTATTATGGTTGGGGTTCTGAGCACGTTCATCTCGTCGGCTATGTCGCGGTTCTCGTCGAAGTCGATGACTTTTATGTTCAAGGCGGCGTTGTTTGCGGCGACGAAGGCTTTGGCGAGGTTAGGGAGCTGGGCGCGGCATTCGGCGTTCCATTCGGTCGCGAAGGCTACGAAGAAGTACCGGTCGGTCAGGCTTGAGAGCTTGTCTATAACTTCGGGTTTGGGTTGATACTCCTGTATTCGTTTCTTGATGGTTTGCTTGACGGTTGGGTTCTTGATTGTGTTAATGTAATCCCATAGGTTGGGATGCGGGCCGATAACGTTGCGGAGAAGTGACAAGAATCTACCTCAAAACATCTTTCGGGTTGGCACTTCAGAAGAAGAAAAGCAGCGTCATAGGGGCTGCATGAACTCCCTTCGTATCAAGATTTCCAACCCCCAATCCCGGTTGAAGGGGTTATTAGATTTTTGGAATGCAATAGAGCGATAAGCCTCACATGGCGTGCCCTTGTTTGCCGATTCTAGAGCTTGCCCAGAACAATGGCCTTCTTGGCTTTGATTTGAAATTTGGCTTGCGTTCCGGTTGGCTCGGCTGTTCCGTAGACTTCAATTTCCTTCCCAATCACATTAGCGAGTTCATCCTTAACCAGCAATAACTCAGGCTGGCTTTGCTTGAGCATTCGTTCTAGAGCTTGCGCTGAATTCAATGAGACAAACTGCGCTGGTTCAAAATCTGATATTGCTACCTCGGCTACGCCCGTTCCATCATCGACCTTGAACCGGCCGGTGAACCTGGCATTCCCCGCCTTAGCTGATTGGCAGTTTTCACAACTAAAGCTCTTCTTTGAGGCCTTCAAAGGCGTGTTGCATGTTTCGCAAATCGCAAGAAGTTTCGGTTCGCCGATGGCTTCGAGGATTACGCCCTTCACCCATGTAGTCAAGCCCGGTTCGAGCGTTATCACATGCCGAATATCCTCCCAGGCGGGCCTTTCATTCACGGGCTGGTCCACAGCCTCGACCTTCGTGGCTGGGACTGAGCTTAACTCTAGTTCTCCGCCAAGCCCAGCCCGCACCCTCAACCCCGTGACCCTCACGTGCATCCCAGTCCGCAGCTTCGTTACCGAGTCGACTTGGTCTCTCCAGAAAGTTGCCTTCGCCGAGCCAGTGTCGTCGCGGAGAGTGAAGGATGCAAGGTTGACGGTTTCCCCCCGGTCCGTGACAACCTGCCGAGCCAACGGTTGGTCGGCGACAACGGCTTCAACGATCAAAAGGCCTCTCGCGTTTTGGAGGGAATTAAGCTTCGTCACCTGCCTGGCCACTCTTTTCGTTGTTGACTTTCTCAGTTCGCCAGTTCTTCCAAGGCTGAGGCTTATTTCCCCAAGCCTTTCGCGAACAGAAACTCCACGAAGCTCAATGCTCTCTCCCTCCGTGAGCTGGTTGACGAGGTCTGCCTTGTCGTCCCATAGGGAGAGGGAGACGATTCCAGTTTCGTCTGCGACGATAAGCCTTGCAACTTTCGCAGTTTCCCCCGTCGCCCTTTTGAGCTCCTGCGGCGGCCCTTTGGCTAGGATGGAGACAGATAGGTCAACTGAGCCGACCTGGCCGGTGAGGTCTGCGATCTTGTAGTCCTTGGCTTCGGGCATTTTCAAGTAGTCTGGGGGGGTTGTGAGGATCTCTACTTGGCTTCGGCTTTCAACATGCAGCTCGGTGCGGGCGTTCGTATCCAGCCTAGTCCTCGCGTTGAGTACCTGTAGGATCTCGCCTTTCTTGGCCTGCCGCAGATCTTCGGCGCGCTCGTTCCAGGCGACGAGGGGTATCGTGCCCGATTCGTCTGCGATGACAGTTCGAAGAACGCTGCCCGGCCGGTCCTCTTTCTGGAACGTGTAAAACCTTGGCTCAACCTGAATGACTCCAACAACGTTCAATTGATACGCGTCAGCCGCAAGTTTGCCCAGCGGCATGAACAGTTCCCTGAACTCGGGAAAATCGGATGTCGGCATGTCCTGCGGGTCCGTTTCTATGCTGCTCCGCTCGCCCGCATGAACTTCCGTATCCCCAGCCAACCCTTGCCTTGTGTAAGCATGCCCGATCCTGAGTATTCTTCCCCGCAGGTTCCCAGCCCTCCCCAGTACGTCCACATGCCTGTCCCAGAGCGCGCAACGAACACGCCCACTCTTGTCAACCAAAACTAGCCGCATTACGCGGCCGGGCGTACCATCCCGTCGCTGAAATTGCTGCGGCGGCCAAGCCAAGAGCACGCGCCCTGAAATGCTAACATCATTTAGGCCGCTCACAAGGTCCTTCACTCGCATCCTCCCGAGTTCAGTTCCGCGGGTTTGGATGAGAAGCTCCTCGGCCACGAGCCTAGCTGCGCCTTCGTCGGAGAGTAGGCCCCGGCCTTCCTTCTTCTTCTCATCGATTAGGCCGAGGACTTGGCCCTGGGAAAGGTCGGGCCGCTTCGAGAGAATATCCTCCACAATCGACTGAACCGCAGACAGGAATGCGTTCGCCCCGCTCCGAATATCGGAGCTAGTTCATGGGAGGCGAAAGCTAAGTCTTCTTGTTGTGATCTTTTTGCCGGAAAATTGGTGGTACACTAGTGTTTGTTTTACGGAACGTTAATATAGCACAAACCATGCCGCTCACAACCAGCGCGGAGGGCGAGCCGACAACGCTCAACGTGCAAACGCACGGTCGCGTGTCCTCGCCTTACCGCCACAACCCTACAGCCATACACCGCAAAATAATTCAACGCGGGAAGCAACCTATACCCTGAACTCCTCATGGAAACCCCGTATGAGAAAGTTGGAAGAATCACGCATTACTACTCGAAGGCCAGCGTGGCAATTGTCGAATTGACCGCCCCACTAAACAAAGGGGACAAGATCGTTATCCGAGGCAGCAACACCAACGTCGAACAGGCCGTGGACTCGATGGAAATCGAACACAAACAAATCGCCGGTGCCAAGTCTGGGGAAAGCGTGGGCTTGAAAGTTGCCGGCCGTGTACGCGAGAATGACATCGTTTACAAGGTTAAGGCAGGGGCATAAGGCCCCCGGGTCGAATGGAGTCGCTGCGATTCCCACAAGCTTAGAATAGCCCGAGACTGACTAGGCGGCATCAAAGCGTGAGTAGTATGGGAGATGTGACCATAGAGGGAACTGTGCTGGTCGTTACGCCCATTCAATCCTCCCAAGGAAGGCCCATGGTTCAAATTACCCTGGGGGACCCCATCAAAGGCCCAGTCACGATGCCGCTGGAGATGGATA
>JAHFFU010000089.1 GCA_023247835.1 Candidatus Bathyarchaeota archaeon | reverse complement strand
CTCATTCTCCAATGGAGGGTAACACATCTAGCGGAAGCTTTTTGCCATCTAGGGCCAGTGCTGAAAATGGCACACGAGTTTTGTGTTAGTTCTCTCCTAGGTAGAGATTAGTCCCTTTGGCTGATGATATTGCTGAAAACAGTATTGTCTATATTGCCTCCAGAGACAATGCATACGATTGGCTTTTCCAACTGAGTCGAGTATCTCCATGCAGCCGCTAGGGCCGCTGAACCTGCCCCTTCTGCGACGACGTGCACTTCATTCGTCAGATGTTTAATTGCTCTTCGCATGTCGTCCTCAGAGACAACGAGCGCTCCGTCCGTAACTTCCTGCAAGATTGGCCACATGTAGCTGAAAACACGGTCGGTTGCAATACCGTCTGCAAAGGTTTTTCCGGCATTAATTTGTTCTGGCTTACCGTTCTTGAATGAAGCGAGAACCGGTGCCGCCAATTCGGCCTGCACTCCATAAACCTTCACCTCGGGTTTCTTAGCCTTGAGGGCCGTGCCTATGCCAGAGATTAGGCCGCCGCCGCCGATTGGTACGATGACTGTTTTCACTTCTGGGAAATCCTGTATGATTTCAAGCCCAATCGTTCCCTGCCCAGCCATCACATAACGGTCGCCGAATGGGTGGATGTACGTTTGTTCGGTTTTCTCCCATCGGTCGTCGGTCATCGAATTCATGATCTCCACCTCAGGCATGCGCTTGATGGTGGCACCCAGTGCTTCCATAGCCATGACTTTCTTTTCCACGGCATCATCGGGGACCCAGACGGTACACTTGCTATCCAAATGCCTTGCACACCAAGCTACGGCCTGTCCATGATTGCCAGCGCTAACTGTGACGAAACCTCGGTTTCGCTCTTCAGCAGTTGTTCGACTCATTCGGTTCCAGGCGCCGCGAGTCTTGAAGCTACCATTGCGCTGTAGGCACTCCAATTTCAGAAAGATGCCACTCTCATGCCTGCCAGCCGGCAGTAGAGGTGTTCGCCACGCAATTCCCCCTATTCGCCTAGATGCTTCCTCGATCTCCTCGAGTGTTGGCTTCAGGTTGCTGGCCATGAGTGGTCCCCTAGCGAATTTGTGGATATGAGTTTAGCCCAAGAACGATAGGACAATTCTTCGCAAGCGTGATTTCATCAGCAACGCGAGAGATCAACGGTCCTGGTAACTGCAACGCCCGAGACCCCTTTATAGACTACGCTTAGGAAGCCTTGTATCGCAAGATGGCCGCTATTCCACCGAAGGAGTCCTTGAGCATTACGCCTTCGTCTGTTTCGGTGGATATGATCGCAATGTTGGCGCTTTGTTTCTCTGCGATTTCGATAAGTTCGTCGACCAAATCCTTCGTACCCTCCACGTACAGGGCTGTTGCGTTGCATTTTCTACACGGTGTGGCCATAAGGTCTTGCTCAAACTTGATAAGGTTGGCCTGAAGGATGAGCGAGTCTTCAACGGCACCGCAGTTCTTACACTTCGTATAGACGTGCAGTATGTTCATCTTTTCAGATACGAGGAGCAAGTCGACTATTCCTGCGCTAAGGAATCTCCTAACCTGGGTCTCTCCGTAAACTCCTAACCCTGTTTCGTGGCCGATTTCGTAGAGGAACCTCTGGACCAGGCGTTTTTCCTCAAGGTACCTGACACCTTTGAGGACGTCTTGGCTCTTCGAGATTATCTCCTCGACCCCCTGCTCGCCAACGTAAGAAGTATCGACAGTGGCCAAGATCTTCTCCTTCAACATGTAATTCAGGTAGTCTCCCTCCTCGAAATCATGCTTCGTCGGACCTGGACCACCTATTATGAGGCCTTTTAGGCCTGGCACTTTACCGAGCAGCTCTAAGGCATGTGTTCCAATCCTTCGGAAGTAAGCGTTCATGGCCTGCTCGCGGATTCGTTCATAACGCCTAGCTGATTGGCCGCCTGCCCGAGACTTGCCAGGTATGCCGGACGTGAACCCCTGCAGAACTTCCATCCTTTGCCCCCTAACGGTGGCCACGACAGCCTCGGTAGAATCGATTACTATAACGCCAAAAGCATCCCGCTCTATGGCCATCTCCAATAACGGCTCAAGGTGAAACTTTGCGTCGCAACGGTAGAAGTAGATGTTGATCGGTTCCGGCGGCTCGAGAGCATACATCTCCATCTTCTCCGTTCCAGCCCCGCCATGAGGAATCGCACCACAGAAGATGACTAACCCATTCTTTGGGGGCTCTTTGAACAGCTTCAGCCGCTGAGAAACTCTATCAATGGCTTCTTGAACGTTCTTCCGTGTACTCCGTGATTTGATGTTGGAAGCGGTTCCGTACTCCTCTCGAAGGTTCGCCATTACTTCATGGATCCTTCGGCCCGGCGGCACGTAGAGGCTTATGAGCTCCGTGCCGCGCCCTTCCTTCGAAGCTAGCGTTTCCAATGTCCGTTTCAGCCTAAAGCGGGATACAGAGTCTGAGATGGCTGTTGTTGACATTGAAAACACCTTTGCGCATGGGTAACGTTCCGGATTTTATATAGGTTAGTTAATGCTGGCGGGGTTCAGAAATCAAATAACACCCCCGGAATAGTATCAACCAGGCGTGATTTTTGAAAGCGGTCATCAAGCTCGGCGGCTTCGCTTTCCCCGATGAAGCCAAGAAGCCTCTCGTCGAAGAATACGTCAAGCTACTCAAGGAACTTGTGGGCGAGTACCACCTCGTGGTTGTTACCGGTGGTGGCAGCGTTGCCCGGACATATATCAAAGCCGCTCGGGATATGGACGTCCCGGAGTCGCTATGTGATCAGATAGGTATCCTGGTAAGTAGATTGAACGCGCGACTGCTAGTTGATGGTTTGGGGGAATACGCCTTCCCTGAAATCCCTGTCAACATAGATGAGTTGAAACATTACTTTGCGTCAGGAAAAATCGTTGCCATGGGCGGCCTGACGCCTGGGCACTCAACCAACGCGGTCGCCGCCATCGCAGCCGAAACGGTCGGTGCTGAGCTTTTCGTGAATGCGACCGACGTTGAAGGGGTTTACACTTCCGACCCCAGCAAAGATAAGAAGGCTAAGAAGTTGGACGAAGTTACGGTCAGTCAACTTACTCAAATCCTTTCGAAAGTAGACATAAGCGCAGGAGCCTACGAACTCATGGACCCACTTGCACTCCGCATAATCAGCCGCTCAAAGATATCAACAGTAATCTTGGATGGACGCACGCCGGCGAATGTTACCCGAGCGCTCAGGAGCGAGAAGATAGGAACTCAAGTAATACTCGGCTAGGCGGTCGGCCCGATGAAGCTGAGCGATGTCTTTCAGTCCAAGGCACAGGTTAGGCTATTGGAGTATTTGTTGGAGAACGCTGGCAAAGAACGCATCTTCAATCAAGCGACGTTGGCGAACCTTCTCGGCCTATCTCCTTCAACGATCGCTCGAATTGTCGAACCGCTAATTAAAGAAAAGATACTGCTTTACGAAAGATTTGACAAAGGGATGAAGATATTTACGCTCAATGAGGCTGATGAAAAAACTAGTGCGCTGATAGACCTCTACAAGAAACTTAGGGAACTCTAGTCTCGACCCAGATTACATTTACCTACTTTCGCTTTTTGCTATCGTGCGGAATTTGTCCGCTAGCGACTCGCAGATCAGGGAACAGACTCGCCATTGTCGGAGGGTGTAGTTGATTCGTAACTCTTCGAGCGCTTCGACTACTTTGTCTTCCTCTTCAGGCTTCAATGCGTCTTCCCGACCGAGGTCCGGCGCATATTTGAGGCGGCCTATTAAGTGTTCCCTGACTTTAACGGATCTCAGAAAGAAATTTTGACCGTGCTCGCGTGTCTAGACGGCGAACCTACCCGCCGTCACTTAATTCGTTGTCCAACCATGCCAGGTAGGGTTTGAAGCCATCATCGATTTTCAGAGAAACTATCTCTGGCAGCTCATAGCTGTGCAGAGCGAGAATTCTTCGCTTTAACTTTGCGAAAAAGTCCGACTTGGTCTTGATTATCATGAGCCATTCACGCCCGTTCATGATGTTTCCCTTCCATCGGTAGTATGAAGTAACCGGGAGAATATTGACACACGCGGCAAGTCTCCTTTGAACAAGGTCGTCTGCTATCTTGCGCGCTTCTCGCATGCTACCGCAAGTTGAGAGAACAATGATTCGCGACATTTTGCATCCCAGAAAGGTTTTAGTTGAACACCCTAATTTCACTGCCGAAGAATTCGAATGGCATCCGTCTTCTCATTCTTCGCCGTCTACCTTACAGCCTGGGCCATCATTTCCATAGCGTGGTGGGCATTTAGGGCGGAAAGATTCGGCGTTTCAGGCCTGCCATTCTACATAATATATCGAACCACGCGGTTGAACAGGATCATAGGGAAGATATCGAACTCAAAACCAACAGTCTGGCGGACATTCTGGAACATTGGCATCGTAACCGTGGTAGGCGCGATGGCATTCATCTTGTACCAGCTTGCAAAAAATCTGCTGAACTTATTCTTCAGAACCGAACAAGCTGTCTCGATCCAGCCCATAGTTCCCGTGCCAGGCCTTTTCGTGAGTTTCGAAACCTTCCCGTATCTCGTTTTGGCACTCTCAGTCGTGGTAGTAACGCATGAACTCTCCCACGGGATTGCCAGCCTTGCCGACCATGTTCCACTCAAATCTACCGGCGCATTCTTCGCTCACATATTGATGGGTGGATTCGTGGAACCCGACGAGGAGAAGCTGAACCAGGCTAAGAATGCGACCAAGCTTCGTATCTTTGCAGCTGGCTCGTTCACAAACGCAGTACTAGGTGTGCTTTGCATATTTCTCCTGTTCAACTTCTCAGCAACAATTGCCCCATTCTACACCGTTGCTTCATCAGGCGTCGCGATCGGCTCCGTCCCAGAGAACCTCCCCGCGCATTCTTCCGGCCTGCAAGCGGGCGATATTGTCACGAGCATAAATGGGACGAAAATCTCGGGCATCAATGATCTGCGTCATTACATGTCAGGAGTAATTCCTGGGCAAGAGATTGCGCTGGGGACTCAACGTGGCACCTTCTTGGTTAAGACGGGAGTTGACCAAAGCAACTCAAGCCATGCGCTCATCGGAATAAGCGGGTTGATGGATAACATAGTCTACAACCCAAAGTTTCCAGGCCTCTCGAGTGAATTTCCTCCAATCCTTTTGCACGCTGAGTTCTGGCTCTCAATCGTCCTCATCAGTGTCGCACTCATCAACATGCTTCCAATGTACCCTTTCGATGGGGACAAATTCCTAGAGGCGGCCCTGAACCTTTTCGGAATCAAAAGAACGAAGGAGATCCGCACAGTAGCAAATGTGGCTGCATACTCCATTCTGGCATTGAATATTGGTTTCTCACTTCTCAGGTTCGGTTTCCTGAGGTACTAGTACGTTGCAAACGGCAACCTGCACATACTGCTCAGGGGACGCGGTCTACGCGCGCGAGTATGAAGGCGTCTCCTTCTGCTCCAAATGCTTCCGGCATGCCCT
>JAHFFU010000088.1 GCA_023247835.1 Candidatus Bathyarchaeota archaeon | reverse complement strand
AACAACGGAGACACCGGCACCGTAAACGTAATCGATGGCGGAATCAAGAATTCGAATACCGAGCCCGTGGCCGTATTTCTCATACATCTTAGCAACATCCTTAGGGGCCTCCCCGGATCCAAGCCGAGTTGTGGAAACGTCAATGTACTGTGCATGTCCGCCGAGGTAGGTCATCCCAGCCTCAAACGCCGCCCTAGTCCTAGTTGAGGGGGCGTAGAACAACATGAAGAAAGTCTTATTCCGAAGAAGGGGCGGGACACTGCCCCTCCGATACTTCGCCTTTAGGTTTCGAGCGAGCTTGAGCGTTGCGCTAAGCTCCTCGATGGACCACTCTTGTGTGGTGATCAAGTCTCTGCCGACCAAGTCTACCTTTACCATTCGAGTCTACACCGTGTTTTTCGAACGACAATTCTGCGGGCTAAATAGACTTTCCAAACTTTCCTAGCTTGGATGCATTATGAAATGGGCCGTTTCCCCGGGTTTAGGGGTTGTTTTCGATGTGTGTATAACATATGCTAGGCATCTTTTTCTGGGCTACCCTTGACGCACCGGCGCGGGTCCGCGACTCAATATGTGGTGTAGTTTTCTGGGGACAACATGTTACTCATCACTCGCGATAGTGGAGAAATGCGTTTCTGTTAACTTGAAGGCGCATAGCTTCGATAGGTGTAGGGCCTTGGCAATGAAGCGATTCATGCTCCCCATAACTTAAGACATGGAAAAGGCGGTAGAAAGGGAGCGCAAGAGAAGGATGCTAGGTTCGATTCCAGAGACAGCTCACGTGATAATAGGAGAATACTTAGCAAAACATGCGGAAGAATCTAAGATAGAAACGCGTAGCTGCATGGGTGGTCAACGGCCATAAACCATTAAATAGCCTGTTATTTGACTTGATACATTCTTGTGTTTCTTACAATGTCGAACGAAATGTTAACTAATGCTGGCAAAAAGGCTAGGGGCATCTATCGTCCCGGTATTGAAGAATTAGTTGATGATGAAGGTTACCCGCTGAAGCTGATTGCGTGGAATTTGGGAGAGAAAATGTTTCCAGAGAAAGTACATCAGATTTCGAACGATAGGCTCCCTGCCTCGATTAATGAATCAGTGAGAATCGTAAAAAACATCGTTCCGATTTTCGAATGGAAACCGGCCGAACCAGGGGCAAACGAAGAGTTTTCAGGTGCCTTACTTCAGGCTCATCCCGAATTAAGGAAACTTAAAGATAAGGACGTCGACGAAATTCTTGAAGACCTACGGCATGGCGAGATCGAGGAGTAGATGGCTCCCTCGGTGCCGAGGGCCTACATCGATACCATGCTGTTTGTTTACAAGCTAGCGAATCCGTCCCATCGACTTTTCCGAAAAAGCGATGCTTTCTTCTTGGATGTGGCCGCAAAGACGTACATAGGAGTAACGACAACTTTCATACACGCAGAATACAGGTCTGTTGTCAAGACATTAATTTCGCGAAGTCAAGGTTCTTCCGCAACACAAAGTGCGGTTGACAATGATGTCGCCACGTTGGACAAATTTCTGAAGAAGATGGGAATAGAGCTTTACAATGCTGATGTGGTGGCTGACTCAGCCCCCTTAACGATATTCTACAGAGCGGAACAATTGATCGCAGCAGCAAACTCCGTCAAGGGATGGAATGGAAAATGGAGAACCATTGGTGGCGCTGATGCGTTGGGAGTAGCTTTAGCTGAGCTAGTAAAGGCTAACCTCTTCGCCACCTGTGACCAAGCCTTCAAAGGGTTATCAGGAACTTCAGTGAAACCCTTGATGGTTTCGGAGGTTTACTAATGGCGCTGTCGAATTTAGTCGATGTAGAATTCGAAATCGAGAAAGAAGTCTGGAATGTGTACGACTTAGCTGACGGCACGCGTCTGAAAATGCGTTCGGTTTTGACAAAATTGCAAAGAAGGCCAGGCACGAAGGTTGGGGAATTTGAATACAACGCTGCTTTTCAGAACCTAGTCATGACGTTTGTCCACCCGAGGAACAAAGGCCCTCCGGGGCGTATATATACTGACCAAGAGCTGGGATCATTGCCAAAAGAAGAGGTGAATTTTACGACGGAACTTGAGGACTGGAACATATACACGCTGTCGGATGGGAACCGAATTAAGGTCAAAGTTGTCGTAGCTTCAATTCAGAAGGTAAAACAAGAAGGTGCTTTCAATATCTACGGCGAACCATTATACATAGCCAACTCCACAAATGTCCTAGCGCCTGTTCCAAAAACAACTTGAAGTTATCGTGAGCCGCCAGTTAACACCTAGAAGAGCCGAACCGACGAGCCGTTAAGTTACCAGAACTAGAAATGCGAGTATTCATAAGTCGTGAAGCAAGAGCGTGAGCTTCCCTCATTGTGGGATGATGCAGGATTGACCGGCCAACTAATCGTAATCGCTTTAGGCGGAAACGCCCTTCTTCAGAGAGGCCAGAAAGGCTCATTCGACGAGCAATATCACAACGTAAAGGAAACTGTCCCGAAGGTTGCCGACCTAATTCAGCGCGGATACAAAATAGTCCTGACTCACGGAAACGGTCCGCAGGTTGGTGCCACACTTCTCCGGCATGAAGCTGCGAAGAACATCGTTCCAACTTTTCCGCTTGATTCCTGTGGCGCTGAGACACAAGGTTTCATCGGATATATGATTCAACAAGCTCTCAGAAACGAGCTCAAATCCCACGGAATCGACAAGTACGTAATCACAATAATAACACGGGTTATTGTCGACAAGCATGACTCAGCTTTCCAAAACCCAACCAAACCCATCGGCCCCTTCTACTCCAAAGAAGAGGCAACCAAAGTGAAGGAGCAGAAGCCGGAGCTGGTCATCAAGGAAGATGCTGGCCGCGGTTATAGACGTGTGGTCCCCTCTCCTGACCCGAAGATAATCGCTGAGCGCTACGCGATTAGGGCATTGGTAGACGCTGGTTTTGTTGTCGTTGCATGCGGAGGCGGAGGGATCCCAATTATCGAAGAGAACGGGCACGCCGTCGGAGTAGAGGCGGTAATCGACAAGGATCTGGCAGGGCAACGCCTCGCAACCCTGATCGGCGCGAACATTTTTGTAGTCTTAACCGATGTTGACGGCGCGTACATCAACTACGGTACACCGAAACAGGAATTGATTAAAGAAGTAACCTCAGGCAAGCTGAAGAATTATCTCCGAGATGGGCAGTTCAAAGAAGGGAGCATGGCACCAAAGGTCGAGGCCGCGATAAGATTCGTTGAGAGCGGAGGCGAGCGAGCAATAATCGCGGCCTTAGGAAGCCTGATTGAAGCGCTTGACGCGAAGGCTGGGACACAAATCTTGGCGCCAAAAGCTTAATTCGAATTACCGGAGGGGACAGGGCGCGATGAGGTAAGAAGTTTGGTTTCGTTCGTAGGGAAATGGAAAGGTAAGGATTTCCTAGATACAAATGATTTCTCGCAAGAGGAAATCAAGGAAGTTCTGGATGCAGCTGACGCTTTGAGGAAACTATTCCGTTCGCGTAAGGAGCATCACTATCTGCCCGGCAAGACTTTGTTTATGATGTTTTACAACAGGTCGCTTAGAACAAGGAATTCTTTCGAGGCCGGGGTCTATCAGCTAGGCGGTCACGCCCACTTCCTCAGCCCGCAAGACGTTTACACACCTGCGCTGCCTGAGGATATGATCGCCTATCAAACCGAGGCCATCTCTGATGTCGCTCGTGTGCTGAGCAGGTACGGGGACGCGATTGCCATTAGAATTTATGGTGATGCAGCGAAATGGAACATTGGCAGGGGCCACAAGGTTGTTCAGGAATTTGCCAAGCACGCGACCATCCCAGTGCTGAACATGGAGGACGACATGTACCACCCCTTCCAGGCCTTGGCCGACGCGCAGGCTATGAGAAGTGCGATTCCGAAACTGAAAGGAAAGAAACTCGTCGTATCCTACGCCTACTCAGGCGGGCTGAAACCACTGGCCGTTCCTCAAAGTGAAGTTCTGATTGGAACGCAACTTGGAATGGACGTCGTTCTAGCTCACCCACAAGGTTTCGAACTTGAAGACGGTGTTTTGGTTGCGGCTAGAGAGAATGCGGATAGGTATGGCGGCGAATTCCGCGTCGTGAATGATATGAAAGAAGGCTTCAATGGTGCTGACGTCGTGTACCCGAAGGCTTGGTCGCCGAAAAACTACTTCCCTCCACACAGCGGCTCCTTAGACAAGGCGGGGGCGACGGCGTACCAGGACAAGTTCAAGGGTTGGATATGCACGCAGGAAATTATGGATCTCACGAACAAGGGCAAGTACATGCACTGTGGCCCAGCAGACCGGGGACAGGAGGTTACAGACGACGTAATCGACAATGAGCATTATTCGCTATACTTCGAACAAGCCGAGAACAGGTTGCATGCCCAAAAAGCTGTCATGGCAATGGTAATGGGAGATCGCGCACGACGCCGCAAGTAAGGTCGCCTAGAAATTGGCGGTAGCCCTCATGACTTGGGGATTTCCTTCTTTGGGTCGATGAATGGCCTGGGGACCACTGTAGCGAGCCTTTCTCCCCAAGGAGTTACGACGGTGAATTGCGTTCCCAATTTCGATAGATCTGTAGGGATCATCGCGTACCCGATGTTCTTCTTAAGACGTGGGGAATGAATCGCCGACGTGATATGTCCGACCTTCTTCCGGTCCGCGCGGACTTCCCATTTCGTCTGATTGAATTCGATGGCAGCGCCGTCGATTTCCACGCCTACGAGCTTTCGCTTCACGCCCTCCTTCTTGATGCGTTGAAGGGCCTCGCGCCCAATGAACTCCGCCTTTTTATCCAAGTCCACCGTCCAGCCGAGGCCAACCTCGAACGGGTTGTTCTCAATGGTCATGTCGGCCCCAAAATTCAAGATTCCCGCTTCGATCCGGCGGATATCAGAGGGGCCCGTGGGGCGGATCTCGTACTTCCTTCCCGCCTTCATAGCCTTCTCCCACAAGTCGAGGCCGCGGCGCGTGTCCCGCAAGTACAATTCGTAGCCCACCTCGCCCGTCCATCCTGTCCGCGTGACGACGAGCGGGATGCCGTCCAGGTTCGCCTCCCGGAAGTTGTAATATGGCATTTCCGCGACGTTGTCGCCGAATAAGTCGGCGATGAGGGGTTTCGACTTCGGACCTTGGACCTGCATCGGCCAGACGTCTGGCTCGCAGACCTTGACATCTAGGTCTGAGCGGGCTGCGACGCCCAGGGCATACAGGAGGACATCGCTGTCGGCGAGTGAGAACCACCAAGTCTTCTCGTCGAGGTGGATGAGCACCGGATCGTTGATGATACCCCCGTCCGCGGCCCCGATGGTCACGTACTTCCCCTGCCCCACCTCGCAGGTCGATAGATTCCGCGGAGTGATCAGTTCGGCAAGGACCTCTGAGTCTGGACCTGTGATTTCGACTTGTCGCTCGACGCCAACGTCCCAAATGGCGACGTGGTTAAGGAGGTGCCAATACTCTTTCACTGGGTCGTC
>JAHFFU010000087.1:2703-5516 GCA_023247835.1 Candidatus Bathyarchaeota archaeon | reverse complement strand
GGGCAATCTACGCGGCCCTGGGCGCCCCTGAAATCAAACTAGACACATGGCGCCTGTCTACTCAGGGCCTTGTAGAGAAGGAACTGAGCCTCAGCTTCGAGGATTTGCAGAAGCTACCCCAAGTCAAACTCACTCGAGACTTTAGTTGTGTTACCAGCTGGTCGATTAAGGATGTTGTATGGGAGGGTGTTGCCTTCCGCGAGCTCGCGAAACTGACTGGGGTTATGCCCGAGGCGAAGTGGGTTATGTTCCATTGCACGGACGGCTACACTGCACCTGTCCCACTTGAGGATGCGATGGTTGAAGACTCCCTAATCGCTTTCAAGATGAATGGTAGACCTATTCCAGTACAGCAAGGGTTCCCTGCGCGTCCGTTTATTCCACACCTCTATGGTTGGAAGAGCGCGAAATGGCTTACAGGCATAGAGTTCCTGGCTAAATATCAGGACGGGTATTGGGAAGCGTTCGGCTACCACGAACGGGGAAACATCTGGGACGAAGAACGCTTCAAAGGCCAAGGCGGAAAACACGTCAGAAGGCGCGGGCTTGGAACCCTTCCAATATGAAACCTGACCCGGCAAGAATATGTTGGACCGCCCCAAACGCTTTTATGAATCACTCTGCCGCCAAGGAGAAAGAGGTGAACTGAATGGCAGATAGTGTTGTCCACTTTGAGATCCCAGTGGATAAGATGGAGCGCGCACAGAAGTTCTTCAAGGAGACTTTCGGGTGGTCGATCAACGTCATCCCAGAAATGGGCTACGCGATGCTTGGAACAACTCCCTCAAACGCAGAGGGTCGGCCTACTGAACCGGGCGCCATAAACGGTGGAATGCTTGAACGGCAAGACCCAGTCAAATACCCCGTCGTCACAATCCACGTCGATAACATTGACGACGCCGAAAAACGCATCCAGAAGAATGGCGGAAAAATGGTAAGGAAGAAGATGGCTGTGGGAGACATGGGCTTCGCCGCGTACTTCCAAGACACCGAAGGAAACGTAGTCGGCCTCTGGGAAACCGCGAAGGCGCAATAGTGGTTGGCTTGGCCCAGCCCCTGGCCTCAGAACTCAAAAAGGCGTTGCTCGGCGCGGCCTCGGAAAAGTTCCTGTTTAAACGTTCTAAGATAGTGGCGCTCTCACTAATTACGAATGATTTTTTCTTCTTCGACACCTACGCGTGGGCTAATAACCCAGAAGTGGTACCTATGGTAGGTCCTACAACCCATGAACTTAACAAAGCAATGGGTGCTTGGCTCTGCGTAGCGACCGACATAATCGCGTGTGACGAACTCTGTTTTAGGTGAACTTAGTTGGAGAGACTCGGTCATGATTTGCTAATTGTTGGTGGGGGGGCAGCAGGGCTCAGAGCAGCCGTCGCGGCCGCTGAAGTCAGCGACCGCCTGAATATCGCTATTGTCTCTAAAGTGTACCCGATGAGGAGTCATACCGTTTCAGCCGAGGGAGGGACAGCTGCCGCTTTGCGAGAATACGACAGCTACGACTCGCATAGCTTTGACACAGTCAGAGGAAGTGACTTTCTTGCTGATCAGGATGCGGTCGAAGATTTCGTCCGTGAAGCACCCAGGGAGTTAATCCAGTTAGAGCATTGGGGCTGTCCGTGGTCGCGTGACCCTGACGGCAGGATCAGCGTAAGAGCCTTCGGGGGAATGAGTGTCAAGCGAACGGTGTACGCCGCGGATAAGACGGGGTTCCATCTGCTCCATACTCTCTTTCAGACAAGTCTCAAGTACGACAACATAAAACGGTATGATGAAACTTTTGCAACGTCCCTCTTGATTTCGGACGGACGATGCCTAGGAGTGACTGCGATCGACTTGCATACGGGCGAGATGGCTGCCCAAACCGCGAAAGCCACAATTCTAGCCACGGGCGGCGCGGGGCGTGTCTACGAGTTCACCACAAATGGATCCATCAAGACAGGCGACGGGATGGCCATGGCGTACAGGGCCGGCGGCTCTCTGAAAGACATGGAGTTTGTCCAGTACCATCCAACAGCTCTTCCTGGAACAGGAATCCTCATCACGGAAGCCGCTCGGGGTGAGGGAGGCCACTTAGTTAACAAGGACGGCGAAAGATTCCTCAAGCGCTACACACCGGAAAAGATGGAACTCGGCCCAAGAGACATTCTCTCCCGGGCCATAATCACAGAAATCCAAGAGGGCAGGGGCATCGAAGGTCCCTACGGTCAACATGTCTACTTGGATTTGCGGCATCTTGGAAAAGAAACTATTGAGAAGAAACTTCCTTTCGTTAAAGAACTAGCAGAAGAATACATTGGAATCGATCCTGTGAGCGAGCCGATTCCAGTCAGGCCTGGCGTTCACTATTTCATGGGCGGAATCCACACCGACAGTTACGGGAGAACCGAGCTACCGGGCCTGTATGCGGCAGGCGAGGTAGCTTGCGTCAGCATAAACGGTGCAAATAGGCTCGGCTCGAACTCCCTAACCGAGTGCCTCGTTTTCGGAGCAAGAGCTGGCACACAGGCCGCCTCGGAAGCCCTGTCACAGAAAGATGACCCACATCCACCTCAGCAGCTGCTTGGCCAAGAAGAAAGCAGGATTTTCGATCGACTGCTAAAACACGAAGTGGGACAGGTCAGATTTTCAGAGCTCAGGAGAAAACTTCAGTCCTCGATGGAGAAAGGTTTAGGCATATTCCGCAACGAGGGTGGAATCGTGGAAACCTGTCGAACAATCTCCGAGATCCGGAGCAAGATGGACATGGCAGCCCTTGACGATCGCGAAAAGGTATTTAACACGGAACTTACCTCCGCGCTCGAGCTGGAGTT
>JAHFFU010000087.1:0-2603 GCA_023247835.1 Candidatus Bathyarchaeota archaeon | reverse complement strand
ATCAAAGACCTCGTCATCGATATGAGTGACTTCATGGAAAAGCTTCGCAAAATACAACCTTGGATAGTCAGACACGAAAAGAAGAGTCCCGAGGAGGGAGAATACCTGCAGACACCCGAGCAGGTTGAAGCATATAGGCAACAGAGTATGTGCATCAATTGTATGCTCTGCTACGCGGCATGCCCAATATACGGGCTTGATCCAGAGTTCATCGGGCCAGCTGCTTCAGCCCTAGCCTATAGATACATAATGGACTCAAGAAATGAAGGCGCCAAAGAAAAGTTCGGTTTGGTCACAGACAAATCCGGTGTTTGGAACTGCACCTTCGTCGGCCAGTGTACCGTGGTATGCCCGAAAAACGTTGACCCAGCCTTCGCCATCCAACGACTGAAAGTGCTAGGAGCAACTGAAGCGGTGAAATCAATTCTAATGCCTGGTCTGAAGTGAGAATCGAAATGGCAGCAAGGAAGAACACCGCGGTCTTTCTTCGGCCCCAAAGGGCTACTTGGTGGCTAACGAACAAAAATTTCTTCGCCTATATGCTAAGGGAACTATCAGCTCTGTTCTTCGCCATTTATGCGATTCTGGTTTCTTTCTGGCTTCTTCAAATTCCCAGGGGAGCGGAATTTTTCGATGGATTCTCCAAGCTTCTTTGGTCACCAGGCTTCGTAATGTTTAGTTTGATAATCCTCGCCTTCTCGCTTTACCATAGTTTAACTTGGTTCGATTTGACGTCAAAGGCCCAACCCATACGTATAGGCAGAGTTCTACTTGACAGGCGCATGGTTTTCTTCGGAACCATACTTGTCTGGCTAGCAG
Organism: Candidatus Bathyarchaeota archaeon; assembly: GCA_023247835.1. The sequence goes on along the minus strand of JAHFFU010000087.1, from coordinate 1,784 downwards.
CCTCTTACATGGTCGCACTCTTGATACTGAGATGAGACTTTGGCGGGAATCCTGAAACTAAAGGCGATCATGTGGGCGGGGTTCAGCTTAGGCGGCATCGTCGCAGCATTCGTCCTCCCCGCTCTAATCATAATCACAAATCTAGCGGTTCCTTTCGGAATAGTTTCCCCAGAAAAACTCGAATACGCTCGAGTAGTATCAAAGCTCTCGAATCCGTTAGCAAAACTATTTATTTTTACCATTCTGGTCGCATCTCTCTATCACGCTGCATACAGGCTTCAATCAGCGCTGCAAGAGATTACCCTGGAAAAGCTCGGAGTAGTCTCCTCCATAATCGCGTATGGGCTGCTGGCGCTCGGGACTTCAGTCTTGTTGTACGCGATGTTGATGATTGCCTGAGCGAGCTCGACAAAGTCGCTTAGGCGCCTTTAATCCGCGGCGCGCTTTTCTAGCGCTGATTACTTCGCAACGATGCTGCGTCTGAGAGGGATGCCATTGGGAACAGTCGTCCTCCAATCTGAAAGGCGCCGTGCTACCAAGATCCTAGAAACCTTGAGAGAGCACCATGCTATCCGCGATGAGGATTACGCATCTCTTCTAGTCGCCCGAGAATCGCACGATACCTTCAGAGTTCTTGTGGTAACCATTCTTTCCCAAAACTGCACCGACGTCGCCGCGCTCAGAGCATACAGGAACCTTGACCAACAAGTTGGCGTAACAGTACCCCAGCTAAGCCAAGCGAGCATCCGCGCCATCAAGAAAGCAATTCGTGTCGCGGGTTTGCATAAACAAAAGGCACGAGGATTGAAGAAACTGGCCCAAGTCATTGCTGAACGATACTCGGGAAACATTGGAACTGCGCTAGAAGGCTCGGTTGAAGATGTGCGTGTTGCACTACAAGAACTGCCGAGGGTGGGGCCCAAAACAGCGGACGTTCTACTCGGCGTTTGGGGCCGTCCCACGATCTCAGTTGATACCCATGTCAACCGCGTCTCGAAACGGCTCGGCCTAGCTCCAAGAAAAGCTGGCTATGAGAGAGTCAGGGCAACACTGATGCAGCTGTTCCGGGAAGAGGATTCGCGTTTCATCCCACTCTACTTAATGGCACATGGAAGGCAAACTTGCAAAGCCCGGAGACCACTCTGCCCCGTTTGCCCAGTTGAAAAACTCTGTCCATATCCTTACAAGACAAGATCACTGTAGGACAAGATGAACAATTCGCCAGAATGTCAACCTCATCGCCTGTTAGGGTAATGAAGGGTGCGATTGGCCTTCCCGTTCGTCGACCTGACTAGGCTCTTCTCTTGTCAGGTTTGTTAGGGTTCGGACCACCTTCTCTACCTTCAAAGCGGCCTCCAAGATTTTAGTTCTGTCGGCCTCTTCAAGTTGTAGCGCTTTAGCCTCCAAGACATCTGCTGCTAAGAGGCAGACATAGGGGGCGGAGTTCGTCTCTCAATGACTTGTCAACGTAGAGTGCGAGTTTCAAAGTTTCTTCCACTGCCTCGCCAAAATTTCTCAAAGCTTCACCACGGGCCCCGTCATCATCTGCCCATAACGCGTCAGATCGAACTGCGGCAATCCACATCGCCAAAGGGATGTAGATGGCCGACCGCGCATTTACAATAAGCATTTCAGGGCAACCGAACGATTTCGCAGTGCACGTTGGAATCGGAAAATTCGTCCAAAACCTTGCAGTAGCAGCCGTCGAACCTTTGTTACTGTCCACGCTCTTCCTTGCAATAGATGTTCCTGAAATGCTCTGGACCCGTCACATTGAAAACGAG
>JAHFFU010000086.1 GCA_023247835.1 Candidatus Bathyarchaeota archaeon | reverse complement strand
GCAAGTTGCGGGTGCAGGTCCCCCGTATGCTTCGTTATTCTCTCTATGATTTCTGGGGTTATGGGCTGGGTTCCAAATTCCCTTATCAGCTTGTCATAGTCAATCTTGCCCGTAACTTCCCATGGGGTTACAACCATCTCTTCGTTGTTGACTGACACTGCTGAGATTCTCCCGCCTTCAGAAACTGGTCTCCGATCTGATTGCGTCCTCACAACTAATGTGCTTGGCGCGCATGTCCTTCTGAACCCTAAATAAACAGATACAGACACTGAGCGTTGTCTAAAGAAGGTTTAGCCACAGTTGAGCCAGCAACTGGACATGTTTGCGAAATCTGGGCGAATCCTGGCGCAGGTTCGAGAATTCGTAAAAGGCCTTCCCATGCAGGGTAGAAGCGTCCTGGAATTGTGTGAGGAAGTTGAAGGAAAGATACGAGAACTGGGCGCTAACCCCGCCTTCCCATGCAATGTTGGAATCAACGAAATAGCAGCCCACTACACGAGCCCGTGGAACGACACTAGCTCAATTCCTGAGAAATCGATTGTGAAAGTCGATTTTGGAGTGGAGCTTGATGGCTTCGTAACGGACAGTGCGATAACGATTTCACTCAATCCTGCCTTTGATTCGCTGATAGTAGCTGCGGAAACTGCTCTTCAGGAGGCTCTTGCCGCCGTATCCCCTGGGCGTAAGCTCTCAGAGATCGGTGGCGTGGTAGAACGTTGCGTTGAGAGATACGGTTTCAAACCGATCCGGAACCTAACGGGCCACAAAATCGGTCGCTACACTATACACGCTGGAAAATCGGTTCCTAATGTGTCAGGCATCGAGAGCGGGCGTTTTGAGGTTGGGGAAGTTTATGCTATCGAACCTTTTGTTACATTGAAGGATGCGGACGGTGCCGTGCGCGATGCAGACATCGCGCACATATACCGTTTCCTCAAAGTGAAGAGTGCCAGGTCAAATGAAGCCATCAAGCTCGCTGAGTTTGTCAGGGAAACTTATAGGACCTTACCTTTCGCTTCTCGCTGGGTTCACAAGTCATGGCGCGAAAGCACCTTCAAGGAGGCCTTTGGTGAACTGGTTGAACGCCGATGTATAGTTGGTTATCCGGTGCTCGTGGAAGCGAGTGGACACGTTGTCTCTCAGGCCGAACACACAATAGTCGTAACTGAAAACGGGTGCCGGGTTCTAACTTCTTAGGCTTTCTTGGGTTTCATTTCTTCGGCGTAAATCGAATCAACACGCATAGCGCCCTTGCATTGCTGGCATTGGCCAACATCTTTCATAACATAGTCACCAACGCCGAAACTCCTTACTACTTTGAACCCGCAATTCCCACAGATAACGATGCTAAGGACTTTTGCGGCTAGACTCTGGAGCATAACCATTCGCCGGCGCATCTTAGTAATTGACGATATAGCCAACACCGTCCCAACAGAAGCCATTATTCCATACACGAAGAACTGCGGAAACTGCCCAGCCTCATAATAGGCTAGGGCTTGGGACATTGCCCACATGGAGATTACTAGAATCCCTAAGCCGAGGGCAATTAGAAGGTAAGCGTAGAAGGTTGGCGGCTTGTTGCCCAACTTGTTTCACCTAGGGTGCGATTCCAGCAGTATTACCAATACCAGCGATTATGACAAGTTCGCCTTCCTTAGTGCGCTCAACAATCAGTCGCTTTACCGTCTCCAAAACGGGTTCAACCGCCTCAGCGATTTCCTTCTTCATAGTGGTGACTGCTTCCTGGATGCTTTGTTTGATTACGATAGCATAGACCGGTATGCCGAATTTCGTGGCTTCCTCTTCTATCTTAAACCGCTCCGTCCCGACTCCGCCAATTGCAGCGCCGATGCCTTCGCTGATTTCGCCAGTCTTCTCTCCTTCAAGTTTCAGCGCGGCGTCAACCATTATTATCATGGATGCCTTGCCGTTGTTCTCTTCTAGGACTTTGCGAATCGCATCGCCAGGTTTTCCAACGTTTCCACCCGGACCTTCGGCCTTCAGAGCAATGACTCTACGGCCCTCCAGTGTTGTTTCAGCTGCGACCATGTCCTTTTCCACCTTCCTATTCTCGCGGCCGCGCATCAACCTCGACGCCACAAGCGCGCCGGCACCATCGCCTATCGGGTGTCCTTCGGCAAAGGCTTTCGTCGCACCTTGGTAGGCATCAGCCTCCATCATGATTAGCGGCAGAAACGCTTGAAGTTGGAATATGACGAAGATGCTGAACGTCTTCTTCCCTAGCAAGTACAAGTGGCGAACGACCTTGTACATGAAGTTCAATGCCCAAGCGGCTTCGACCAAGTTCTCGAGATTGTTGACTTGTGAAGGGTTCGCTTCGGGTGCAATCCTAGCCACATCTGCCTTGAACTTTGTCTCCCGAACATCCAGTAGGTGATCGAACTTCGTGACCACTCCCGATGGGTCCATGTTCACAGGCTCTATGAGGAATTGCTCAAGCAAGGAGTTCAATCGTGGCGCCGGGTCATCTTTGGACTTGCCGACCTCTCGAAGCATTTTGAGTGTGAGCGATTTCGCGTCGTTTCTCATGTTTTCGAGCTTTCTGACCGCGCCGTCTATCTGCATTAGGGCGATTCGGCTCTGAATTTGCTGTCCGAACATCATCATGCCGAAGAACATGACGAAGAACAGTATGTTCAGTAGGTTGCTCACTCCGCCTGACCCAAAGATTCCAGACTGAAGGGCTATGCCTGCAAAGAAATCAAACAAACAGATTTCCTCTAACTATCGTTTCATAAGCGACGCGTGGCACGTTATAAACATTCATTCAGTTGACTACGCGTCAATCAACCAAGTCACAAGAATTAGTGGAGTCGGCAGCGGTCCGGGGTTCGCATGGCCTTTCGGAACACACTACCACCCGAATCGCCTGAGAGATTCACTTCCGTGTTTCCGGTCCACGGGAACTTTCGGAATGGGAACGGGTCCTAGCTCCCAGCTATGGCCGCCAACTCCAAGCCCTCTGCCCGCCAGCGAATAATTAAACATAGAGCCGACAAGACTTCCTTAGCCTAGGCCCTCACCTTTGCGCGATGTCGCTGTAATCGGAGTCGGTATGACGCCGGTTACGGCAGGTTCAGGAAAGAGCCTGACGCAGCTCTTCGTTGAAGCGGCAACGGCAGCAATCGAAGACGCAGGCGTAAGCAGAATCGACTCTATGTACGTTGGAAACATGATGTCTGGCTTTTTGCAGAATCAAGAGCACTTAGGTCCTTTAATGGCTACAGCGCTCGGCCGGGAAGGAGTCCCAAGCTACAAAATCGAAGGTGCCTGTGCCTCAGGCGGGGTAGCCGCTAATGCCGGAATCAAAGGCGTGCTCTCTGGGATGGAAGAGATTGTGCTCGTGGGAGCGGTCGAGAAGATGTCCGGCTACACAACGCCCGAAGTAACGTCGGGTCTGATGATGGCCGAAGACAAGGCCAAGGTCGGAATTACAGGTGTCACTTTCGTCGGCCTAAACGCCATGATTGCCCGGGAATACATGCACAGGTACAATGTTTCGCATGAGTTTCTCGCTGAGTTTCCCGTCCTCTGCCATGAAAACGCCCTCAACAACCCTGCCGCACAATTTCACAAGAGGATCACGGTGGAAGATGTGCTGAAGTCGCCTTTGGTGGCCGACCCGCTTAGGCTGTATGATTGCTCCGCTATTGGAGACGGAGCGGCCGCTCTCGTGCTGGCGCCTGCAAAGAAGGCGAAAGAATACACCGATTCACCCGTAGAGATTGCTGCCTCCGCCGTGGCAACTGATACGCTCAGCCTCTACCAGCGCCCGGACCTCACCACCTTTGAGGCCTCGAGAAAGGCGGCCCAGCGAGCATACGATGTTGCGGGCGTCAAGCCGAAAGAAATCGACCTACTGGAGGTTCATGACGCTTTTTCCATTTTGGGCATTATGGCGCTTGAGGACATGGGTTTCGCAAAGAAAGGCTCCGGCAGCCAGCTGGTCAAGGAGGGAGCGTGTGCGCGGGATGGCCGTTTGCCTACGAATACTTTTGGGGGTTTGAAAGCCCGAGGCCATCCTGTAGGTGCAAGCGGAATGTACCAGCTCGCCGAGCTCGCACTTCAACTGTCAAACAGGGCTGGGAAATGCCAAGTCCCTACCGCACACATCGGACTGGCCCAAAGTGTGGGCGGAATAGGTAGCACAGTCACAGTCCACATACTCAGAAGAAGTGATTGACGAATGAGTGAAAGCGAGACCATCAAAGGCTACATGTGCCCAAAATGCAACTGGTCCGACCTCACCGAAACCGAAACGTGCCCACGATGCCATAGCACTGTGAAACAGCTGTCACTATCTGGGCGAGGAAAACTTGCAACATTCACCGTTATCAGGTATCCGCCAGAAGGGTTTGAGAATGAGGCCCCGTACGTTGTCGCTCTAGTCGACCTTGACGAGGGACCCAGGATAATTGGTAGGGTCATGGGAAGCCCAGACGAACTTCGGATTGCTCAAATCGTGCACTATGTAGGAAAGGCTGATGGTGCGTTGCGGTTTAAGATCTAAGGGCTTCGTTGTGGAGCCGAAGGGCCTTGCTGTCAATTGACGGTGGGTCTTTTTCAGCCCGCTGGATTAGCTACCCTAATCTCGTTCTGAGTTTCTTGACATCCACGATGTTGCTTGTTGAATACTGATTGATGTTTAGGAAATCTATCAGCTCTCTGTCGAGAGAGAGGAACAGCATTCCTCGGTTAGATGCTGTGGCGTAGAGCATGTTGTCAATCATATCGGTGTGTCCTTTGGTTCGAATTTGAAGAGCGTCGAGCATTTCTTCAACACTCGGAGTTAACCATGCATAAACGCCAGATTCGAGTATGCTTCGGAGGCCAGCTTCAACTGCAGGCGATACCTCTGTATGGATGGGGATGGCTCGGGCAATCTTGCCTAGGATTTCTACTAGGCTCTGTTGGAGGCAGAAATAACTCACCTTGGGCCGCAATTTCGCAAGTTCACGCATGTCGGAATCGGATATCTGAGTAACTTTCACGCCGAGTGTTGGGAGTAAGAAGGTCGAGTCGACAAGAACATCAATGCGAGAGTTCATCTTGCTCTCTCAAAGATTCCGTCTCGAATTCCTGCAACGATGTTTTCGCCCATTTCTTGGATCTGACCGCTAGTTCGAGAGGGTCCTGAATTGGCTTTACAATTAGATGCTGGCCAGCTACTTCATAGGCTACGGCTTGGCCTTCCTTTAGATTCAGTTGTTCGACTACCTTCTTTGGCGGGTAGAGAGCGAACTTCTTTGACACTTTTCCTCGAGAGTGCATAGGATCACCCGGAGAATCACTGTTTGCCCGGCGGATAAGGTTTTGCCTGGTTTGGCGAGTTAGGCACAATCCGATTTTGAATCGCTTACGGATTCCATAACCTCACCTCGATGGTTGGAGGTCCCCGGCGTTTCCGGATGCGGAGGTGGTGGGGCCGAAGGGATTCTCATGGTTCTGGGGTGAACCATTTTGAACCCTCGACTTCCGCCATACCGTCATGTCTACGGGTTTCTTCGCTCCTGAAGTTCGTCATTCCGTTCAGGTCC
>JAHFFU010000085.1 GCA_023247835.1 Candidatus Bathyarchaeota archaeon | reverse complement strand
GGTTCCCTTCTCCTTCTCGAAGCAATCCCCTCTTAAAGAGCAACGTCCGTGCCAATCCGGCCGGGCTTCTTGAACCACACATTGGAATCGTGGCTTCGCACGACTCCAATCCTTATTTGTTAGGCCTACGACCCCAACACTCCGGTGCCACAGTAGGCCCCGACCTCCGCGTTCACGCCACTTTATCGATGTCGGCTTCATCTCCTGGGCTCCCATACTCAATTGGCTCCTGCACTGCCTGATCGCGTGGGCGTTCTCTGTCACTCCGCGCAGCATTTACTGGCTTTGATGACTTGAGGCGCTTTCGTTTCTTGAATTGATCGATGTCTTTCTCACCGGAGATCAGAAAACTCAAGAACGATTTTTCCTGAAAACGACAGGTTTGAGCAATGCCGAGCAATCGCAGGTACTGATCAGCGACCCGTTTGAAAAAGCTTCCTGAAATTTTCCTTTGGACCGCCAAGTGCCGACTCGCCCTTTCCGCCATATTATTGTTCCAAGGTATGCCGTCCTCATCCAAGAACCGAAACAAGCTTTCCCGATACCGGATAAACCGCTTTTGATACTTCTGGGTGACTTCATCCTGATAATCTCGGCCATCGATGACGTGCTTGTAATATCGCTCTACTGCTTGCTTGTGTTTGTTAAGGTGCCGTCGCTTCAGACCATATTTCTCAACGGCGGTCATGATCGGAACAAGCAGGTCCTTAAAGGCACCGACAAACCCTTCAAATTCAGAGTCATACGGGTTCTTCCAGAGGTCGTCATTCAAATCTCGGATCAGGTGCACCAAGCATTTTTGTTGCCGACAACGACATGCGTCATACCCGCCGTAGAAATCAGAGATCAGAACCCCACGGTAACCATTGAGGATATCCTGAACCAGAGCAGCTTCCCGTGTCTCCGTAAGGCGAAACACTACATGGAGGCCATCCGTCAACACCCAAACATAGTGATCCCTTCCTTGAACATTGATCTTCGTTTCATCAACATGAACGAAAGGACTTGCGAGAACCCTCTTCAAAAGCATTTTTTCGGTCAGGGCATAATACTGAGCAAAGTACCTTATGAAGTTTATGACAGTGCCCACACTCACCCTTTCGTTAAACATATCCTGCATTGCTTGAAGTATGACATCATATGGGAGACGGAGAACAATTCTTTGATAGATCACCCAAGCTTGGAAGGCGGCTCCAAACACTTGCCTTCCAAGTTTGTCGAACTTTGGCGGCTTATAATACTTTCCGCACCTTCGACAATAGCCTAGCGGACCAACATATTTTGCAATCGTTTTCCTACAGCCATTCTTCATGAATCGAAGGTCGGTGACAAATTTCTCAGCCAGCTGCTCCGATTTCACAAGAGATTTACGCTTGTGCAGAGGGCAGGTTCTCTTGGGTGCTACTTCAATGATAGTTTTTGAATTTGAAGGTGGTATTCTTCTATACGCTTGATGGCCTTTCGGCGGGCCTTGTCTTCGCTCTTTAGTATCTGCTGCTACATTTTCTGGTCGGATGGTTACACGTTTTTTCCTGTACTCGGCGTGTGCGGACCTCAGTATCCCCTCCAGCGAGTCATGAATGTACTGGCCAGACGCTGTTGTATTTTGCTTTGGAGCGTCGGCGAAGTCCACATCAGACCGGGTAGCGGCCGCCTGCCCGATGTTACGGAGTTCAGTAACCAAGAGTCGTAGTGCCTGGCAATCTTCCCGGTTGTAGGTCAGAATCCGGTCCTTGAGAGCACCGTCCCGAGAAAGTTCCCATTGCAACCGCCACACAACGCTTTGCAGGCCAGAAGCATCTGAGAAACTCCAGGTCGCACCTACAAACCGTCCCAAATCCTTCAAGGTGTTTGACCGTGTAGGGAAATACACCTTTCCAAAAATGAATGAGTTGACATTGACCAACCGCCTTTTCATTGAGTCACAGGCGAGGCCATATTTCTCGGCGATGCGCTGAAGGCCCTTTGGCTCGTAGCTTCCGTAGTGATAGATGGGAGCGTCAGGACGTTCTTCGACAATGCGCAAGAGAGCCGCAAAGATATTGCGCTCGTCTTCGGGCGAATCCGCCCATAAGGAATGGCATTCGACACGTTCCTGAGCCGAGACGATGAGGCCGATGAGGTAGTGAGTGCCGTGATCCGGGACACCCTCGATATCCAGGAAAAGCTCCGTGGGATGTACAGGAATCGATGGTGGTTGGTGGACATATATCTTTCCGGTACGCAGCGCCAGGGCTTGCAACTCCAGGTTGAACCCCAATGGGGCATGTGCTCGTTTTTTCCTCTGTCGCCTCGGTTTGAAAAGGTATGACAATTGGTTGACGGTAAAGACACCTTTCTTATGGTACTTTCGCATGACCTTGGGAGTAATGCGATCCAGCAGGCTCAGATTGTCTTCTTTTTCAGCTTGGTCGAGACAAGCTTTCCTGAACGGACAGATCGGGCAATGGTCGTTGAGAATAATTGGCGGAGGCTGGGAAGGAAGATTGACTGTCCACGCTTTAAGGGTGTCGATAATCGGTCCGAGTTCTGTGATCGGCTTCGTTAACTGAATTCGAGACACGTTACCTGCTGCGTTGACGATAGCCCCAGTGACCGCGCGGTAATGAAAGGCCTTGGCGAGAACGTGTCCAATGACGGCCAGCCGTATCTTTTGATCTTTAGTGATGGCATGGGTGCCCACAACCAGATGTGGCTCGTAATGCCCACGTGCCTTCGATGAACCATGCTGCAGGCGAACCAGAGCATCAACCTTGGCTTCCAGGCCGCCGGTCTTTAGCTTGGCTTGAATAATAACGTCAGCATTGGCAACCATACCGTGGTCTTCACTTTGTCTAATATCGAAGCCATCGGTTCTGAGCGCCTCAAGAAAGTTATTCAGGCTTCTGGAGGCGTGTGCCTCAATAAGCGTGACGTACCCGTGCGGGCAATCGCCCGTGTCACCCCGTAACAGTAGAAAAGCCTTACGTTGGCAGAGCCAGTATGCCGCGACAAGTTCGGGGGTGATGGGAGGATCTGGCATTATTGCGATTCCCAGTTGTTCAAGCCGTACTCTCCACCACCGACTGCGGGCCTAACGCTCCCGGTCAGCGGCTCCGTCCGCTGAAGCGGGTTGGTTAGGAGGTTTTTTCAATAATTAGTGGCGACTTTCTGAAAATTGTCTCTTTGCTTTTTCAACTGCTTCGCCGAGCTGCTTATGCAATTCTTCGGCCTCTGAAGGCGGAACAGAGAATGCGACTGGAAGTCCCGTCTCTAAACGAAACCCAAGTATTAATGCCTTACCTCCGACTGCCTCTTGGGCAAACGTGGTTACGGCAGAAAGAGGCTGAACTTCACCATAACCGAGTGCTTGTTCCTTCTTTATTTTCTCATTCAGAAATAGCTCAAATATCCTATTCACGAAAGTCATCATTGTGGATGGCGAAAATCTAAGGGTCTGAGTAGTGCCATCAGAATTCTTAAGGCGCATTTCTGCGAAGGAGCCATCAGGGGATACCATCGCGCCCGGCATCTCAGTTACAACTATGTTGTTTGGTACAGCCATGATTATCCTCCTAACATGGCGAAAATAGCGCAGCGCTTCATGACTTCGTCTCAGGGGATACAGACGGCGATTTTGGTACTTGCGGTGGTGTTGCTTGCTTTGAACTTGGCAATTTTGGTGTTACTTCTGCGGGCTCCGTAGAATATCGAACGGCCCGAATATCTGCCCTCAAGGCTAGAAAGAGGGCAACAAGCGCGATGATGACAGAGGCGACAACAAGCCAAAAAGTAGGAAGGAGAGTCCAGTGTGGTTTAGCAAGTCGTCGCTGTAATTCATACATGGCTGGATCACGTTCGATGGTCCCTTGGCCCAATATCTTTTCAAGCACTTCGGTGGGCGTGTTCTTAAAATCGCGCTCGGTCATATTCTCCTAACGGGGCGGGAGTCTCCATCCCGCGCCCCGATAAGCGGATGGGCGAAGCCCAAGCGAGCGACCCTACCACTGAACCCTGCGTCTCAATCCTGCTGAATACGTTTGTATTGGTACTTCTGTTTCACTACCGGCGTCGCGAGCGGTCCGCTTATCGCCAAGCTCAGCGGTCTCCAAAAGAGAGCCGCTGGAGCGCCGAGTTAGGGAATCGCGGATTGAAGCTCAATTCTTGCGAGCTGACGTTTCTGCCCTAGGAGGCCGCCGCAGCTGGACACCGAGGAAGATAACGGCTAGCAGAACGAGCATTATCTGCGTCGATAGCTTGAGTAGGTCGGGCAGTATAGGATAGAGGTCTGCGATCGGTGTATAAGATCTAGTGGCTAGGTTTGCGAAGTACACACCCAATCCTGCCACAAGAATCACGGCAATATCCAAGAAGATTGTGTTTAAAGCCGACCTCTCCCGGACGACGCGCTGAAGCACAGACTGCGTCCAAAGAAAACGGCTGAAGACCAGGAGAGGAGCCGAAGCTGCAACGACTAATACGAACAGCACCAATATTGCAAGGTTATTTGGATTCATCTTGTAGGTCTCCGGTCCAAAGTCCTCTTCACGGAGTCGAAAATAACACGCAGCAAATTTATGGCTACCAAAATGAGCCAGAGGTAGAATCCAACTAATAAAGCTAACCTATGGGTATCGGGCTTGTCAATAGTCAGGAGGTACACAGTGTAAAGGATCGAAGCACCAATTGCTGGGGTGACGGACGCGTAGAGCATCCACGTGGTGTTTTCATACTCGGTAACCGTGACTAGCGAAAGCGTAAAGACAAGCAGGGTGTATGTGTGTTGCGGAAATGGTGGAGAATACAAGCCCAGGCCGTGTAGCGCGTATTGAATGAGGATCGGGCCAGTCGGCACCAGTAACCGCATATAAATCCAAATGGCAATAGGCATTCCTCTTGCCCCTCCCAGCAAGCGCGGAGGCTAACACACGGCCGCCCGGAAAATCAAGCATCTAGACCTAGTGTCTGGCGATCGGCGATTACCTAACTATGAATCTCTTGTTCCGTGTAGTACCGCCTTACTTCCGTATAGCACGTTTTGGATACGTGCTCAGGTGACGATTTCTATAATGGTTACGCTAAATTGTAAAGGGCCGCTCACTTGTGGGCAACGACAAAGGCTGAAACCTACTTCCGTGTATTTCGTCTTGTCTGCTTAGGAGCTTGGCCCTAAACCAAGGGTATTCATGAAGATGGTGTGGCTTTTCAGCGGCGGCCGCGATCGTGAGGTCGAACGTATTCAATATCGATCCGACTTGCTTTGGCAAGCACTCTATGACGCTTATGACGCCTCTGCCGAACTGCCAAAAGATTTTCCGTCTTTCCGGTGCCTGGCGATGTACGTACTGCCTCTTCTAACAGTCGGGCATCCCGTTTGTCTTTGAGCTGCCGCCCCATGTTTGAATTTGGTTGCCTTACTTACCTTGCACCAAGGATTCTAGCAGGGATTCAGAGCACTAGGCAGTAATCTGTAGGGGAACCTCCACTGCCTTTTGGTCCCTTCTCGAGAAATTAAAGATAGCAACCCCCACCTGACAACTCTTCCAAAACGGTCTCTAAAGGTTCTTGCCATTTGCTTTTG
>JAHFFU010000084.1:3341-5626 GCA_023247835.1 Candidatus Bathyarchaeota archaeon | reverse complement strand
GTTGACCTAGCCCAAATACTGGACTACTTTTCGAAGCTTCCTAGCTATCATGAGGCGGGTGCGGTGGCCTGCTTCGTTGGAGTTGTCCGGGAAGATCCGGTTCGTGAATCGGATGTGAAGGTCGTGCGCCTTGAATACGAGGCCTACACGGACGTCGCGCTGAAACGCATGGAGGAGATTAGGGATGCGATCAAGAAGCACCCAGGGATCATCGAGGTCTCAATCCACCACATCATAGACACGTTAAACGTTGGTGAGCCAAGCCTCTTTGTCGCTGTGCTTGGGAAGCACCGTCAGGATGTGTTTCCCGCGATTTCTGAAACTGTTGAACGAGTGAAGAAGGAAGTCCCCATCTGGAAGAAGGAGTTCACGGCGAAGGAATCGTACTGGGTCTCGAGCGAGCCCGGCAGGGCTAATCGTTAACCACTTTCAGTAGTGAAATCTTATATTCATTCTAGGAGGGTACGAGGCCATTATCTGCATGGTTCCGGGGCTGGGTAGGATTGACGATAAGCGATAAAACAAGGCGTTCGCTCCAGGAATTCGGATTAACCGATTACGAGATTCGCTCATACACCTCGTTACTTGAGATTGGCCCTGCAACGGCGAGTGAGCTCAGTGAAGCCTCAGATGTGCCCTATTCGAAAATCTACGAGGTTCTCGGTTCGCTGGAAAAGAAAGGCTGGATTGAAATGGAGCACGGCCGGCCGAGCAAGTACTACCCCAAACCACCTTCAGTAGCGCTGGAGATTACGAAATCCCGGCTTGAGAACGCGCTCAAGACGAACGAAGGATTGGTCCTAAATGAACTTCAGCCAATATACGAGAAGAAGGGCGTGAGAGAACGCCCAGACATTTGGATTGTACGCGGAAACTTCAACGTGCTCGCCAAGATAAGAGAGACCATAGAACACGTTCAAAAGGAAATCCTAGCAGCCGTCCCAGCAATACCCGACGCCACCGCCGAGATGCTCATCCCCCTCGTCAAAACGATCGTGGAAAGAGGCGTCAAGGTCCAGATTATGACTATGAAGACCCCAATGACCGAAACGATGGCCAAACTAACCAAGTTCTGCGAGGTACGGATCCGCGAGCAAATGTTCGGGGGAGGAATAATCGCCGATGGCCGCGAAGTAATCCTGCTCTTAGGACAAGAAGGGGAAGAGGCGATCGGGCTAGCTATATGGTCCGACCATATTGGCCTCGCAAAATTTGCGAAGAACTACTTCGAATACCTGTGGACGGATAGTACATCTAACCAGAAACCGCCAAAAGGCAAACCATAGAGGTTAACCTAATTCAGGACGTGGAGTCCGGAGTCGAGAGATTAGCCGCGCTATCTTTACGCCTTGATAACGACCGTCTTGGCTAAGCGGTCGCCCAGCCTCTGCCTCTTGTCTGAACGGGCAATAAGGACCATGCCAATGATGTAGAGAAATGGCAACTCATCGATGATGCGGAGTAAGGTGCGGACTAACGCAGGTCCAATACCACACGCAGACCCATCTTCCCTGACGACCTTAATTTTGACAAGCTTCTTGCCGAATGTTGCACCCATAGTGCCCTCAAGGATTGCGAAGTACAATAGGACGATTAAGCCGTAGGCGGACAGGAAGGGGTAGGCGGCTTCACCTTGGTATTCGAAGGCGAATGAGCCGCCGGAAAGCACGAAGCCCACCAACAGGAATAAAACAATGAGTACTACTGTATCGATGATCTGCGCGACGAGTCTCGGCCCAATCCCCTGGTAACTAAGGGTCGGCATGTCCCAGTATCCGGACCGCCTCATATTTGATGCTTTGCTGAGCACCGCATTGTCGGAGAAGAGCAGCGTACAACTCGAACCGGATGGAACTGATCCTATGAAGCCAGCACGGAATGCCTAAGCTTCAGTATAGGGATGACTTGGTCTACGCGTTCAACGGATTTTATTTCCACCGTCGCCCATTTCACGCCACCGGTTTCCTCGGCATCTTTGACGCAGCCGACGATGTAGCTGTCAAGGTTTTCGTCCTGGAGTACTTTCTTCTCGAAGTTCGGTTCGACCGGGAAATTGATCCACAGGTGCTCGTCGAAGTGCACCCAAACCAAGTCCGAGCCTTTCACGCGGTAGGCTGGGCACCACTCCCCTGAAATTTCGTCAATTTCGATGGATTCTTCAATCTCAGGAAGAACGCGGAGCGCGGTCCTTAGTTGAGTGAAATACCTTTTCTGCTTCGGGTTAACTTTCGCCAGAAACTCATGCATATCTGTTCAGGGCGCTCCAGTTCTCGTTTGGAGTCCAC
>JAHFFU010000084.1:0-3241 GCA_023247835.1 Candidatus Bathyarchaeota archaeon | reverse complement strand
GACTGCAGCGTGTCGTTTCGTCCTAACTGCTTGTTCCGGCTTTCGAGCAACCGCTTCTGTACACCTAGGCCTATGTTGACCTTGTCGTCGCCTTTCGGAAAGACCCAAGCATACCCGCCTGGCGCGATCTTCTGATCCAAGTGAATAATGCAAATGTCGGGATCGAAGAAGGTACCATCCTTACTGCCGGCCTCAAATCTGAGAATATATCGGCCTGTGGATTCCATGTCGTTTTCCTTATCGATCTCCTTCTCAATGTAGCTCTTTATCGGAAGACTTGTCCGAAGCCGTGAAGCTGATCCAGTAGCGTCCACAACCAGCTTCGCTGTTTTCCTGAAGGTCGAGTTGTCTTTCGAGGACCTGCAGTGTATGCCCCTTATGAAACCGTCCTCGACCAGAAGGGCATCCGCAGAGGCTTCGAATTGGAACTCTACTCCAAGTTTCTCCGCATCACTCAACTGCCTCTGAGGGAGGAGTCTACGGTTTAAGACGAACCCCTCCCCATCGAACATGGCTTTCGACTCGTGATCTGGGGAATAGGCGACTACCCCTTGAACCGGCTGCTCAAGTTCCGGTTCACCATAACGTATCCCAACCTCGGAGGCGAGGTAATCGAGGCTGTTCTTACTTACGGCGTCACCACACACCCAACCAGTTGCGGTCTTCTTCCCAACCTCCGACCTAGGGTTTCGATCCACGACAAGAATCCTCAGGTTTTGGTTGGAATGCTTCGCAGCAGACGCTGCGGTGACCATTCCTGCGATACCGGCTCCAGCGATTATGACGTCATAATCAGTTTCCATGCCAGAGCAGCCTCATCCACCGGCGTTCTGTTGTAAGAATTGGTTCAACACAAAAACGTTCAGGTTCGAGATTGATGCGATTCTTCCTCAACGAAATTTGGAATAGAGTGTACACTGACCAGAGATTATTGGAATGGAGAAAGGAGGCGTAGGGGCGAAGCCCGTTATGGCTTGCCTACTTGCCTTTGATCATGCCGTTTTCGATTGTCAGTAGTTCCGAGCTTGGTGTGTTAAGGGCGCCGAGTGGGCATCCGCAGCCCGATGCGTGTTGTCCCTTACCTTTTCTGAGAGTCCCCTTGTACAATCCCTGCTCAAGGGTTGTCTTATGCTCCTTCTCCCACTGCTCGATGGGGATACCGTATTTGGGTTGAATTGCGTCCCTGTACCATTCCGGAATCACGTTGAATGCGCAGAAGGGTATGATTCTCAGGTCTGGGCTCAGGTAGTGGATGTCGCATCTTCGTAGGCGTTCTTCGTCATGGTTGTACTTGTCCATGAAGTGCATCATGCCGAGGAACATGGACTTGTGGTGGAACGCCCCAAGTGCGCTATAGTCATTCTTGACGAGTGCATTGAACAGAAGCTTGCTAAGCGCTAGGCCCTTCGGCTGCTTGCTTCTGTCGATGAAAGTTCCAATTTTGGCGAGGACTTTCGCTACGACTAGGTACTTGTTCTTGCCGGCCTTAAGCTCGTCAGCCTTCTCTTCCAAGTATTCGAGCATGCCTTCGAGGTCCACGAAGGATGCGATGGGTACGAGCTTGTCGCCTTCCTTGAAGACGTAGGTTCCTGCTCCGCATGCGAAGTGGATTGAGAGCTCGTATCGTGGGCGTTTCGTTAAGGCTTCCACGAAATGTGTTATTGGGACGCAGCTTGGAACTGGGAACCAGTCTTTACTCGTCACCTCTCCGTTCGTCTGTTCTTCGATGCGTTGGATACAGTCTGGGATTGTTATTCGGTACTTTTCCCGCTCGGACTTTGATAATCGGCCGGTCAACGAGACCGGCTGGAAGTTGACGGCGTGGATAACGTCCATGTTTCTTTGTCCAAATCTGATTAGACCGCCCAATTCGTGGTCGTTGATGCTCTTGATGACCGTGGGGACGAGGACAACTCCTAGTCCTGATTTTCTACAGTTTTCAATTGCGATTGGCGCTTCCCAATGGTTCTTCGGGTTCGTTCTCGGGGTAACACCGTCGAAGCTCATGTAGACCGTGTTAACGCCCGCTTCCCTTACCCGTCTTGCAAGGTCCTGGTCCTGCGCCATATTGATGGCGTTGCTGTTCAGCTGGATGTGTTCAACGCCTTCCTCTCTGCATATTCGAACGATATCGGTTAGATCTTCCCGTAGGGTGGGTTCTCCACCTGTGATTTGGATAGCATTCCCGGGGACGGGCCTCTCGGCGCGCAGAACTTGAACCATCTCACGAATCTTGTCTTGTGTGGGCTCATATACATAGGCGCCTTCAACCCCTTTCTTAGCGTAGAAGAAGCAGTACCAGCAGGTTAGGTCACAACGGTTCGTTATAACTAGGTTAGTTAGCCCTGAGTGGCTGAGGTGACTTGTACATAGGCCACAGTTGGTTGGGCAGGCACATTTCTCCAAGGGAACGTTCGGGTTCTCGATCCCCTTCCCATTGTGGGAGAACTTGGCGAACCTGTAGTACATGTCCGCGGAACCGAAATAGAGTTCCTCAATTTCGCCGTGTTCTGGGCACGTTTTGCCGAGCCAAATCTTGCCTTCACGTTCGAAAACATTTGCTGCAAGAATCCTATTGCAATCAGGGCAGATACTCCGCGTTTCCCTGATTAGCTTAGTCTCAGCCCTTTCTACCTGAATAGTTTCCATATTAACCACCGTACTAGGTGAACTTGTCGGGGCGTTCGCTCTTATGTATATTAACCCTTTCCAAACCAGAACTAAGGTGAAAGGTGTGGTAGCTAGGCGGCGAATAACCGGCCGACCAAGTTCTGCTTTCTGCACACGTCAGCTGAGGAAGGGTACGCACACTCAACGTTAGGGTGAGCACACCTCAGGGTCCGAAACCCTGTGGTAGGGCGAATCTCTCACTCTCCGCACCAATATGCGCAAGACTTGTATTCTGTGTATTACACGAATAGAGTTTAATGCGATATACAGAAGCGGTTGGCGGCATAGAAATCGTTATTCCGGTAGACATAATCCCACAACGCTCGGTGAGTGATTATGGCCCAGCCCACGAAGACTCCGAGTGAATCGTCAACCACCATGGTCAGAATCATGATGCCGATGGATGCGAACGTAGCGGGCAACGTGTTCGGCGGCAGCATTCTGAGAATGATAGATGAAGCGGCCTCTATTGTCGCCTTCAAACATGCACGCAGCAACGTAGTGACAGCATCAATAGACCGGATGGACTTCTATTCCCCAGTTTACATAGGCGACATACTTCGCCTAATCG
>JAHFFU010000083.1 GCA_023247835.1 Candidatus Bathyarchaeota archaeon | reverse complement strand
TCCATTCTGCGTACTGGCGTTCGCAACGATAGGCGCCGCTCTTTCTGAACGTGTCTACCTTGAACGACTCGCCTTGACTTACATCGGCATCTTGTTTGCTCTCTGCCTTGGCGCCTATAGCCTAGATGAACTACACGGAAGGCCCAACCACACTCAGTTCTCGGACAGAACACTCCGGATCGCGGCGGCGATGGGAATCGCTAGCGCGGCATTAGTTGGCGTCTACCTCGGAATATTCGTGAGCCAATACATACTGATTCTAGCAGTTCTCGCATGCTTCTTCATCCTCGCGTACAACCTGGAACTCTTCGGCGGCAGGTTCCATAATGCAGCTTGGTTCGGTATCAGTTGGGGAGGACTTAGTACATTCAGCGGGTATTTCGTGCAATCTGCAAGCTTGAACATATCTTCCCTAGTAGTCTCCGCGATGGCTTCACTCTTCAGTGTCGGCATTCTTTTCCTCACCCACAAATTCAGGCCGCTTGAACTATCTAAGCAACTCGAATGGAAAATCCCTGCCTCTGACTTAGGGGACTACTCACGTCTCACACGGAGGGTTGCGTGGACGATTGTGAGGATAGAATGCTATTCAATGGTCTTACTTGCCGTTGGCCTTATAATCCCAAAGATAATCTGACGCCCACTCATTTTTGGCCGCCGACCAAGGCAACTAGGCCAAAGGTAATCTTCTCCGAAAGTGTTCGTCGAAAGCCGATGTCAGAGAGTGCCCCGCTGATTTCTTTCGTTGGTGAAGATTTCAATATTGTGTTTGCAAGATAGATCAAAGTTCGTCTCCAGTAGCTAGAGACCAGTCCACCGAGGGCAGGAAGAACATGAAATATGTGGAAGCTGTAGAGCCACCATACTGCGACGTTTTCGGGTCTAACGAAGTCGAGTGAAAGAAAACATCCGAATCGAAGCAACACTCTGAGCGTCTCGCGGAACACGGCCAATTTATCCCCAAAGTTCCGCAACGCCAAACCGACCGTCACGTATCTGAAAGTTCCCTCGCGAAACGGGAGAAACTCACCAGCGGCCCTCACAAAATTTACTTGGCATCCGCCTCGTAACCTGTGCTTTTTCCGACCAGCTACCCGCAACATTGCAGGGCTTAGATCCAAACCCACAACCAAACCATTCGGCCTGACCAAACGGCTCAGGTCGAAAGTTATCAGGCCTGTTCCACACGCCAGGTCCAATACCATAATCTCCCGCGAAAAATCCATTTTTGCGTACAGGCGTCTCCTCCAAACCCAATCGAACGAGAGGGTCATTACATGAAGCAGAGCGTCGTACTCTCTCTCAACATCTGTGAAGATCGCCCTGACGAATATCGCTTTGTCAACGAACCTTGTGGGAATTTCCATCTGAGTCACTAGTCTCAAACCTTTTCATGCAAAGGAACGGTTAAGTTGTACAGTAAACCTGCTAGACCGATGTTTGACCATGTACCGACTAGAAGAAGAAAGAATAGTAGATGAGATAAGAAGGCGCGGTTCGAAACGTATCCTTCTCCAAATGCCGGAAGGCTTGAAACCAATAGGATTCCGACTGGCAAAGCTACTCGAGAAGGAAACGGGAGTTGAAGTTTTCGTCTCAGGTGATCCTTGCTACGGAGCCTGTGACCTCGCACTCTACCCGAAGAAACATGTTGACGCGGACCTACTAGTGCACCTTGGCCACGCTGAAATTCCCGGTGAATTCCCTGATGAGAACGTCGTGTACGTCGAAGCGCGGGCGGACATGTCGATAAATGAACCGATGATTCAAGCTGTGAAAATGCTGGAGAATGAGCATGTGATCGGACTCGCCTCGAACATCCAACATATTCATCAGATAGATAGAGCCAGAGAAATTCTGGAAGAACATGGAAAGAAGACGCTCATTGGTCGGCCCTCGGGTTGGCTAAAGTACCCGGGGCAGGTTCTGGGATGCGATTACGGTAGCATGCGAGCAATCGCTGAGAAAGTGGATGCCATCGTCGTTTTGAGCGGGGGTGATTTTCACGCCCTCGGAATTCCCCTGGCCACAGGCAAACGCACGATCGTCGTTGACCCATTCCAACAGACAGCGAAAGATATGACAGAAGTCTGCAGAAAGCTCCTCCGCAAAAGGTGGATCAACATTGAAAAATTCAAGGAAGCCAAGAGGATCGGCATAATTGTGGGCCTGAAAAGTAGCCAAATGAACATCTCACTCGCCCGCCGGCTGAAGGAACTCCTCGAAGAGAAAAGTTACTCGACTATCCTGATCTGTGCAACAGAGGTGATTCCTGAGGCCTTAGAGTCCTTCACGGACTTGGATGCTTACGTTGAAATCTCATGCCCACGAATAAGCACGGATGACCAGGAACGATATCGCAAGCCAATTCTAAATCCGGAAGAAGTCATGATAGCTCTGGGAAAGAAGAGCTGGAACGACTACACAAAAGGCATGACATTGGAAGAGTGGCATTAGAAACCCATTGTGCTTTCACGGATTAGGGCACATACATTGCCACCGCGAGCCGTACTCATTCGTAAGCGGGACTTGGCTATTAAACTCCAGCAAGTAGCTCCACATCCGAAACCGAAAGTCGCCCTTGAACAGTATACAATTCCAGCCGACCTAGCCGCTGAGATCCTCTTCGAGGCGTGTTACGTTCACGACGACGTTGAGAACAAATGCGTGGCAGACCTTGGAACAGGGACGGGGAGGCTTGCCCTAGGCGCTTCAATGCTTGGTGCGGGTTACGTGGTTGGAGTTGACCTAGACTTACTCGGCCTAGATGTCGCTTCGGGGAACGCCAAACGGCTAGGGTTGCAAGTAGACTGGGTGCTTTGTGACATCGAAAGTCTACGAGGGCAGGTTGATACTGTCCTCATGAACCCACCATTTGGCACTAAGCAACCACACGCAGATGTGCGTTTTCTGCAAATTGCCTTAGACTTAGCTACGGTAGTCTACAGCATTCACAAGTTTTCAACCCGTCGATATCTCAATCACTGGTTGCAGGGACGAGCTGGCAAAATTGAAAGAGTGAGCACCAGAATGGAAATCCCACATCAATTCTCTTTCCACCGAAAGAAAAGGCAGTACGTGGAAGTTGACGTAGTCAGAATTCAGCGAAGTTAATTCCTTTCGTGAGCCTGCCCTTATATACAGGGCTGCAATCTAACGCTTACAAATCTGTGCAATTGCTGGAGAAATATCTTCGAATCGCCGGCTCAGCGAAGATTTCCAAGTATGGATTGCAAGCCTGGTGGACCGGAATTTGAGTAAGACACCCCATGAAATGGTTCAATCCGTCCTCCCCGGAGACAAATTAGGAGTCGTAGAGCAATTCCTTCTAGGCGCCGGGACTTACGAGAAAGAAGGTACGATATACGCGAATTTCACCGGAACTGCGAAGATTGACTTGAAGAACAAGCGTGTAACCGTGGTTCCAAATACCAGGGTACCCCAACTGCCGAAGGAAGGAACAACTGTTCTTGCTTCCGTTACGCACGCACAGGAGAAAATGGCCACGGTGAGTATATGGAAGATAGAGGACAAGATGTTGCAGAACCCCTTCACGGCAATTCTGCATATCTCCTCATCAAGCCCGCGGTACGAGAGGAATATGTCCGACGTATGCAAAGCTGGGGACATAATCCGGGCGCGGGTAATTGATATGACGAACAGGATTCCGCAGCTAACAACCGCGGGTCGCGGTCTAGGGGTAGTCAAGGCGTTCTGCTCCAAGTGCGGTGCCACATTAGAGTTTACAAACCGAAGACTTCAGTGCCCATCATGCGGAAACCTTGAGAGAAGGAGACTCGCAGAAGACTTCGAAAAACCTGCCTGAAGGTGTCATTGATGGAAGTCAAAGTTCTGTCAAAGTCGAAGAACGAACTAAGAATCGAGATTGTTGGGGAGGATCACACATTCTGCAACCTACTTCAGAGCGTCATACTCGAGGACAAGAACGTTGAGATTGCAGGATACGACCAGCCGCATCCTCTAATCAGATCAAGCATTGTCTATGTAAGGACGAAACGTGAGGCTTCTCCGGAAAAAGTACTACTAAATGCATTAGCTGGCATTCAGGAACTCAACAAGGAGTTCAACGAGAAATTCGCTAAGGCCGTCGGGCCTCCCTGATGAGTAACCCAGAGACCATTCGCCAGCTCATGCGCAATAAGCAACTGGCGAGCTTGGGAGACGCCTTCGTAAACTTCGTATATTCTTTGGCTCTGACCCAAACTAGCGGCAAACCTCAAGCCATCAAGGTCAGTGACAGAATACTCGCCGAGGCTTTCAGGCTCTCGGGTCTGCGAAAGTACCTGGGAACTCGGGTTTCGAGGAAAGACCTTGCAAATGCCTCAGAGTCTCTTCTTGTTGAGGCTTATCAGAGAAACCTCCTCACAATCGAGGAGAGCGTAGGAATCATCACCCAAAACCCCGATGACCTAGAAGCCGGGCTCTCAACACTGCTGAAACTCGCCGCGGAGCGCGTAGGTCACAGCTAGCTGGCGAAGCCCAGTTGCTTAAGAAAGAAGTTAGAATCCTAGGCCTAAGTGCTACGACCAGAAAGAAGAATAGAACTCTGATCATTGGCGTTGTTTTCAGAGGCAGTTCTTGGCTAGACGGCATTCTGACATGTTCGTTAGAATTAAGCAGGCATGACCACATATCGAGAATCTCGAGAGCGATAAAAAATTCCAGGCAATATCCGCAATTGCATGCCGTTATCCTCTCGAGAGAACAGACTATACTCGGGCTAGATATTCACATCGCGGATTTGGCGCGCGAACTCAAATTACCTGTGATATTAATTGCCGGGAAACGCCGCGAAACGATGAAGAAAGGCAAGGAACCGATAAAGACGAATTGTTATGAGCTCACGATCAATGGCAAACATCTCTCCGTTGTAACCAGCCGAATCGGCCCCGAGAGGGCTCAAGAAATATTCAATGTTGCCTGTACATCCGATTATCCCATTCCGGAAGCCGCGAGAGTTGCGGATTTGATAGCAGAGCAAGTAACGCTTAAATGGAACTCTCTGGGATTGGCCTAGCCGGTCGTTATCGAAAGTGCAGTTTTGCCCAAAGTGCGGCTTAGCGCTCCTCCCCACTAAGAAACAAAAATCGGTTGTCCTCAGTTGCCCGAAATGTGGCTACGAGACGAAACGTTCAGAGCGCACGGTGCAAAAACTGGAGCAACAAAAAGAGAACGTGGTCGTCATTGGCAAGGAAGAACAGAAGATTCGAACACTGCCCAAAACGAAAGTTGACTGCCCGAAATGTGGACATAAGGAAGCATTCTACTGGCTCGTACAAACGCGTGGGGCAGATGAGTCGTCAACGCAGTTCTTCCGGTGCACAAGTTGCGAGGCAACTTGGCGCGAGAATTCCTAGAACCCATTGTCCCGACGCGCACCGCTCAATTAAAATGCATAAAGATGTCTCTCTAAAGCACCTTCGCATATTTGGTGGTTGAAGATTGTTCAAGGCAACGATGAGTGATGCGAGACTTTGGAAAAACCTTCTCGCCGCGATATCCACGCTCATTGAAGAAGCTGACTTCAACGCGGCACCCGAGGGTATCAAGCTCAGGTCTATGGACCCATCTCACGTGGCCATGGTTGACTTCGAATGGAACAAATCCGCATTCGAGGAAT
>JAHFFU010000082.1 GCA_023247835.1 Candidatus Bathyarchaeota archaeon | reverse complement strand
ATATGGAATACCGCCGCCTGCGCAACTAGGTCCCACTAACAACTGGAAACCTGTGAAACATGCCCATAGCCAGCTTCATCATAACTTTCAGGGAGGCGCTCGAAGCGGCTCTGATCGTGGGCATCGTTGCCGCATACCTGAAAAAGGTCCGCAGGTCAGAGGCAAACCGATACCTATACCTCGGAACCTCACTGGCGGTCGCGGCAAGCATGGGATTCGCTTGGACCCTTCAAGCGATCTATGGCGGCCTGTCGGGGGCCTATGAAAACCTCTTCGAAGGTTCAACCGCGCTCTTAGCGGTCGGCTTCCTTACTTACATGATCTTTTGGATGACGAAGAATGCGAGAAAGATAAAGGGCGAATTGGAAAGTAGATTGGCTTCTGCCTTAACCGATGGCCAGCTTCTGGGAGTTGCGGCCATAGCTTTCGTTGCGGTCTTCAGAGAAGGCACTGAAACGGTGCTTTTTCTAACCGCCATCTTCTTCATCGATCCGGCAGGGACGGCGCTCGGGATACTCTTTGGATTGGTGGCGGTCACCCTTGTCGCCGTTGCGATAATGAAAAGTTCTTACAGGCTTAACCTTCAAAACTTCTTCAAATACACCAGCATAATTCTCCTCGTCATCGCAGCAGGCCTCGTCGGCTTCGCAGCCCATGAATTAGCTGAAGCCGCAGACAATCTTGGAATCAGCTTAGGAATTTTGGGGCAGCAAGCTTTCAGCCTAAGCGTCGCCCCTTCTAGCCTGTTCAGTGAGGAAAGCTCACTTGGAACCATCCTGTCCAGTCTCCTTGGGTATACGCTCAGCCCTGAATGGATTAGGCTGGCGGTTTACGTCGGTTACTGGCTCGTAATCGGCGGTTACTTGGTTTTGACCTACCGCGGCATCTCCGCTCAGGTTATTCGTGCCGCCTAAACTTCAGACCGTGGCTTGTACCTCGAAGTAAGCACGCGCCTAATCTCCTCGGAGATTTTCTCGCCGATTCCCGTAACTGACATTAGTTCTTCCTTGGAAGCTTGGAATATGCGTTCGACGGTTTGAAAGGAGCTGAGGAGTTTCTTTGCTCGGGTATTGTCTATATTTGGTAAGCTGGAAACGATGAATTCCTGTTGCTCATCGACAGTTGTGGGCTTGGAGGCTGTCATTATTCGTGGGACGCGTTTATCTTGAATCTGCTCGCGCCTCGCTATGGCGAAAATCAGCTGAGCTGTCTCAGAAGGTTTCTGCGCCCAGACAATCGGGATTCCGTAGTCTATCAAAATGCTGGCGTAGGCCCCCATCATTGCTTCAGGCCGCACGCGGCCTGATCCCGTCAAAGTCTCACCTTCCACAATGATAACCGGTTTCGCGTAGGATTCTTTCAGTCTTGCCGCTTGCTGGAATAATCTCCCATCGATTATTGACGACGCGAAATCTTCTACATCTTTCCGTTCTATCACAACTTTGTCCGAGAGAACAAAATCGCCTACCTCCAGAGTCTGGGATCTTACGAGTGCGCCCAGTTTTGCCAACTCCCTCGTTACTAGAGCACCGAGTTCTCTAGAGTCGGCTACCACTACTATTTGGTCTTCCAATTTCTCTTCCTTCACATTTGATGAGATGAATTTCTCCATTCTTACCTGGTCAGGCGCGTATTCTTTCTGCGACTTCATGAACTGCCTGATTGCGGACGCCATTTCGCGTTCTCTCCGTTGCGATATCCAGAAGTAGGCTTCGTCACGAGTACCCCTTGCCATCAGAATTATAGCCTCGCCGGGTCCCTTTCTGCCCGTCCTTCCTCGCCGCTGAATGTAGCGAATTGCGCTCGGGACGGTGTCGTAGAAGATGACCTCATCGCACTCCACTATATCGAGGCCTTCCTCGCCAATCTGCGTTGCAACAAGTACGTTGAATGCGCCTGATCTGAAGTCGTCAAGTATCGCAGCCTGCTTCTTCTGGGTAAGGCCGCGATCTTTAGCGCGTGAAGCTTGTCCCACAAGGCGTACTGCGGAAACACCTTCGACTTTGTTGAGTAGTTCAACAAGCCTTGCGGCCGTTGTTCGGTAGTTAGTGAAGGCCATGATGCGGCGTGCACCTTTGTTGAGGGCTGCGCGTATGGCTTTGATCAGCTCCGTCACTTTCGGATGGTCAGCCTCTTTCGCAACCAAGTCATTCACAATGGAGGCTACTCGGGTTATCCTAGGGTCGCCGAGAATCATCTTCAGACCCGGCGTGGACCGCTTCTTCGCCTTCTCTTGAAGGCCGTCAAGATGCTCCTTCAGCGCTGGGAAACCTTGTGTCTCAAGAAATTCAATCGCGCGAATTGCGTGTACCGCCGCATACACATAGCCCAAGTAGGCTTTGGCGTCCCGGTTACCCCGCGCCACATCTGCTAGTATCTGTTGCCTTGCTGCGAGGACATCTCGCAAGCGAATCCTGTCCATAGCTGCGCTTTCAAGATACCCGTGATCGCGAACCGTACGCAACTTTTCGCGTAAGAAAGATTCTAATTCTCGCTTGACGTCGTAGAATATTTGCGGAAGGTCAACGGTAACCCACTTTACCTCTATTCCGCCAACGTATGGTCTAACGTCGTCACTTTGGATTGTTCGTGCCTCTACCCATTCGATGTGAAGGTTCTTGCAGATTTCGCGAACATCCGCTTCGCTAGAGCCGGGCGACGCAGTCAATCCAAGTATGAGGCTGTCGTTGGTCGCTGCATAACGGTCCGCGATGAATGCGTACGGATAGTCACCGACTCCTCTGTGTGCTTCGTCGAAGATTACTAAGGAGAAACTGTTAAGTGGGACTTTTCCTGTGAGAAGATCATTCATGAAGACCTGTGGCGTCGAGAATATCAAACGCATGTTCCAACAGTCCACTCTTTTCTCGGGCGCAACCTCTCCCGTGAGCCAGATGATCGACTCCGCATCGATGCTGAAGAGTTTCTGGAATGTTCGGTAATGTTGTAACACGAGCGGTTTTGTCGGGGCAAGCATTACAACGCCTTTGTTCGGAAAACGCTTAAGCCTCTCGGCGGCCACGTAAGCTGCCACAACAGACTTACCCAAACCAGTCGGTAAACAGACTAAGGTGTTCGTGCGTAGGGCGGTTCGAGCTATGGCTTCCTGGTAAGAGCGGCGCTCAATGGAATCGAACCTTAGCAATGAATTCGAGTTGAGGTCTACCGACAATTATGGGACGCCAGCGGGTGGACTGGGTATCAAGATTGTTGAGGGGCCTATAAGTCACGGGGTTGAACCCGTGCCGAACTGCGCCATACATATGATTGTTCAGGATTAGAGCTGGTTCAACTGGAAGTGTATAACATAGTCTATACATCATTATTGTTGCATGGGGAAACTAGCTTTGTTTCGCGCCGCACGACCCACAGAATTTCGCGTCAACAGGAATCTTTGCGCCACAGCTCATACAGAACTTCGTTGCCTCCGCGGTAGGAAGTGGAGGTGGCGGCGGAGCCGGCGCAGTAGCGCCGCAGTTTGGGCAGAACTTGTGGTGCGGTTGTAGCGGAGTTCCGCACGAGGAGCAGACCAACGCACTGACTGCCGTGGGTTGGGCTCGTAGCTCAGGAGGGGCGCCGTCATTATACAATAGGCCGAGCGATCTGAACACGAAGACGCTTAGGATGGGCGATATTATGGCGGAAATTATCCAACCTACGAAAGGTATGAACCCAGCTACCCCACCCACTAAAACGCCAATTATGAGTAGGATTACTATCCAGCCGAGGTACTTCCCCCACCCTACCGCGCCGATAATGTTGAATATCTCGCCGAAGGCGAAAGCTTTCCCGAATTTCCCGGTCTTCACCATATGAGCCATACCCATACCGAGCAATAGCAGCAAAATGATTGCTAGGAGAATACCGACTAGCACTAGGACTAAGCCGGTTCCGCCAAACATCACGCTTGGGGCGACTACGCCACCCCGCAAGGTCAGCATTCCTACAAATAACGAAGCGCCGCCCGCCACGATCAGAATTGTTGGAACCAGCATGTAGATTAGTGATGCAAAGAAGACTTTGGCTCCGTCGACGAACAATTCGCCGTACTTTTCGAGTTTCGGAGGCGTTCCGGTACCTGGGGATTCTCTTAGTACACGAGCGGCATATCCAACCACGATCCAGTTGACGATTGGTATGAGGTCGAGAACTATGAGGATTATGAGCCTGCCGCCATCGCTGAAAAGTTTCTTCGCGTATTCGAAACTGTTGCTGAAGTTATCACCAATATCCAACAGAGAACACTTATGAAGGGCAGAGTTGCCCTCAGAGCATATAAAATGGTACGCGGCGATCTCAGTGACTGCAATCATCCGAGCATACTTGAAATGCTTCGACTACTCGGAGCTCTGGCTCCTGAGCCTTCTCAGCTTCTCTATCGCGCCCAGCCAACTCGATAATGCGTTGCCATAGGCCACTAATTTCTCTGGGTCCGTCTCGTTCTTCATCGCTAAATTGACTTCTTGAATTTTGGATAGCAAGGTCTGTTCGGAATCTTCGAGCACCCTATCGGCCATTAGGCGTGTTTCTTGCTCGGCAGACCGAATGATTACAACTGGTTTGTTGCATTTCGGGCAGAAGGTTTCCTTGCCCTTTCGGAAGAGTGGGGTTCCGCACGCGGGGCACGTCTCTGACAGCATCGTTGCCCCTGACTTGAGAAGTTCAGCCATTTTCTTGACTTCAATGCTCACAGCTGTCAACCATGCATGAATATGGCGTTGAAGAAAGAGTTAAGATATTGCCCTATGATGGGTTGGAGTGAAAGGGCGCCTGTCATGCGGGGTGGTCCGATATGTCAACTAAGGTCAAACGCAAGGAAGAATACGAGGGCCGAATCAAGCAGGCCCTGGGTGTTCTCAACGACGTTTCTAACGACACAACGACGCCTCGCAATATCCGCCGCGCGGCCAAGAGCGCGATGGATACGCTTCAAGTTGGGGACCTAAGCATAGGCGTTCGCGCCGCAAACGCCATCTCAATCTTAGACGACATAAGCCAGGACCCGAACATGCCACCTTACACGCGAGTGAAGATCTGGAACTCCGTGAGCCTGCTCGAAGCTATCAAAGACTAGCAAACGGTTGAGTGGTTGCTCGCGCCTCGCCGCGCCTTGTTTATTTCTAAGCTACTGTGAGCATTTTCCATAGGCTGGTTTTGTCTTGGACGCCGCCGTCCAAACTCTCGACATTACGAAGCGTTTCGGCGAGCTTACGGCAGTCGACAAAATCAACTTGACTATCGATTCGAAAGAAATCTTCGGCCTCCTGGGTCCGAACGGAGCTGGCAAGACAACTCTCATCCGCATGCTCACAACTGTGATTCAACCTACGGAGGGCACCGCCAAAGTTTCAGGGTTTGACATTCGCAAGGGTCAGGACGATGTTAGGAAGAGCATAGGCGTAGTCTCTCAAGCGATGACCTTGGATATCGAATTGACCGCTTGGGAAAACATGGAGCTCTACGCGAAATACTACAGCGTTCCCAGCCGGATACGGAAGGAGAGAATCAAAGAACTTCTTGATGTCGTGGGGCTTGCTGACCGTGCTGACTTCACCGTAGGAAGCTACTCTGGGGGAATGAAAAGGCGCCTCGAACTGGTGAGGTCGCTTGTTCACAGACCTAAAGTTCTATTCTTGGACGAACCAACCACAGGGCTCGACCCGCAAGCCCGAAGTGCAGTCTGGGAGTATCTTAGAAAAATCCACAAAGAA
>JAHFFU010000081.1 GCA_023247835.1 Candidatus Bathyarchaeota archaeon | reverse complement strand
AGTAAAAGACGCTCTGGCGGCGGCATCTGTCGGTCTCCACCGGGACGGCGTAACAGCTATGCATGATGCAACAGAGGGCGGCGTCACCGCTGCGGTCTTGGAACTTGGGACCGCATCAGGGCTGGGGGCAGAACTAGACCTAACCAACATTTCGATTTCCGAGGAGACACGTGAGATTTGCAGATTCTTCGGGATCGACCCTCTAACTTCCCTAAGCGAAGGCACACTCATAATTGCGTCTAGACCGAACAAAACGGCAAGGGTCTTGAACAAACTAAAGTCAGCCGGAATACCTTCACAAGTCATCGGCCGGTTGACGTCCAAGACGCGGTCAGCTTACGCAACCACCAAACGCGGCCGCGTTCGCGTGAATTATCCAAAGTATGACCCGTATTGGAAGGCTTACTGGAAAGGAACTACGAAACGGTGGAAATAATCAACGCGTCAAGGCGTCGATCGGAAAGCAAGGTAGCCGACTTTTTCGATGCAGTTCCTACACCAAAATTGGTTCCGTTCAAGGGAATACTCGGCATATGCGTCAACAACCACGCTTCGACAGTTTGAGCATCGAAGGAGGAGCATGCGCTTCATTTTATGGAATTTGGATTCC
The DNA here is from genome assembly GCA_023247835.1 of Candidatus Bathyarchaeota archaeon. The sequence goes on along the minus strand of JAHFFU010000081.1, from coordinate 5,143 downwards.
TTCTGGTGCTCCTGCCAGACCGGGTCCCCATACTCGCAAACGGCGTTGCAGACTTCGCAGAAGAAGAAATTGCCAACCACCGCCAACTCGCGTGACTCGAAGCCTGTACTGTCAGTGGTCTGGCTCATGCTTTCTCAATCCAGGCAGGATTTTTCAACGAGAACCAGCTAGACTGTAGATATGCTTTTGGTTAAACAGACCGATTCTAAACTGGCCCATACTGGACTAAGAGGGCAGCACGCCAAAAAGCCTGCGCAATTAAAGTAAAAGGAGAGGATAAGTGAATAACAATAGTCCAGATTGTAAGGTAAAGGTGAGGGTGGGCAGTGCAAGCGATCAGTAAACTTGGGATTGTGAGTAAAAAGACGTGCAAATGCCCCTCAAACCATCTGAACTGCCTGTCCGCGAAAGATTGGATAAAATCGCAAATTGGCGTGTGGCAAGTATTCTATGAGAAACGCGATGTGAGAGACAAAGATATTCACCCCGCAGTCATGCCAATCGCTTTAGCTAAACGAGCAATCGAATTGTTCACACACAAGGGCGAATTGGTCCTTGACCCTTTCAACGGCATTGGGACTACTCTGCTTGCGGCAAAGGACTCGGACAGAACTGCGGTAGGTTTTGACATCAACGAACGATACTGCAAATCGAGTAAACAACGATTATCGCAGACAAAACTTGGGGGGGCAGCTCAACAAATGGTGATTTGTGACGACGCAAGAAACATTCCTAATTACTTGGAAAAGGAAAGCATCCAACTGATATTCACGTCGCCCCCTTACGCTAACCTTCTAAACAGACAGCGGCTCAACAAAAGCCGAAGAGGCAACCTTCGTGACAATAAGCAGTATCTCCGAGTTGAACAATACAGCCAAGATGAACGTGATCTCGGAACGCTAGAAATCGAAAGCTACGCCCGTGAACTAAAGCAGATTTATGCTTGTTTACTTCCTATGGTGCGGCCGAAGGGCCACAGCGTAATCAATGTTCCTGACATGTGGTGGAGTGATGGAAGATTTGGGAGACGAATTCCAATTCACACCTACGTTTATCACGCGATGTTGGAAGCTGGTTTCGAACTTCGAAATACGATCATTTGGGACCGCACAAATATTGTGAATCGAGTTGGTATCTTTGGTTGGCCTTCCAATTACATTACAATGGGTACAACCTTCGAGTACCTTCTCGACTTTTGGAGACCGCCCTAGAAGATTTTCTCGACATCATCGTAGAGTTCTGGCCACGACTCTTGCCTTATGCGGAATTTGGTACCGTGGTTGTGGGTTGTCTTCGCGTCGAAATCAACTAGAACCTTGCCTTTTTCGATTGCATCGAGAAATTTGGTGAAGTTGAACTTCTGCAACATTAAGAGACGGTCGTACAAGAATTGCTCTTTGTTATTCACTATCTGAGTCTTTGCGGAGAGATAGAAAGAGTTTCGCAATTTAGGCCGCGCCTTCTTCTTTAGATCATCAAACGGCCAATATGGCTCAGGCTGTATCCTTCCTCCGCCAGCCTTCTCTATCACGCCCTTTAGCCAATCTGAATGGTGAGGCGTGACCCGAGAGGCGTCGAAATCAATCGCAACCCTCGATAAGGTTCGAGCAACAACTACCTTGAATCCGCGATCAGTGTACCTGTCCCCACTCATTGTTACGCGAAAGCTCATCTCCCCTGCCTCAGTTTGATGGGGCCAACCGTACTTTGGCAAGAGAACGGCTGGGACAATGCGCGCGTTTCTCGGCCAGGGCTCGAAATGAAAGAGCGTAGTTAAGGAAGATGTTGTGGCGCGTTGTGTTTTGAGCTCCCAGTTTCCCGCATTCGCAATTGGGAGGTTATTTTCCTTAATCCCTAGTAGATCCTCGAGAGTGTTTCCGACAGCTCCAACGTTCGATCTGGAACGTCTACTAACAATCCACCCTTGCTCCTTGACTTTTCGGAGTTTCTCGATAAATTCTTGTTTTGTGAAACTTGCGTTTGGCATCTGAGATTCAAGTGTTCGTGAGATGAATCAAGATTTAACAATATTCGAACACGAGCGCTATGTGCCGCTGGTGCTCCAAGCGATGACCCTAGCTGGGGTTATTTTGATGATAGGGCGGCCTTCAAGTTTCATCGAACGGTATTGGCTGTATTTTTCACGCAAGAGCGAGACTGCGCGCTTCTGCTCCTCGCCTTCACGAACAATTTCAGCGAAACCTCGCATAATCACGTACCTCAACTCGCTCCAATCCTCTCCATACCGGTCCACAACCAAGGAAACATGAGGGTTCTCGACAATATTCAGAACCCGTCGCAAACGATTGGGACTTGCGCGCTTGGGTTTTTCATCGATTGGGCTGTAGATCGAGGCCCCATCGTAAACGTAGCAGATGGGAACAACATGAGGTTTTCCATCCTTCGTTGACGTAGCTAAGTGCGCCAGGCGAGATTCAAGCAGGAGTTCGCGCGCCCAGTTTTCAATATTCATGCTTGGCCTTGCCCCTTTGATGCAAAGCTCTTATTCGCGATACGAACACGTTGGACTAGAGTTAACTTTGCCTATCTTCTTCACTCCCAAGCAGGCGAATGAATTCTTACCTCAGGTGAGGGAGACGGTTCAGCTCGTCATTTCAATCAAGAAAGAGACTGATGGCGTGAAGGACGACGACGAAATGACTGACGCAATGGAGCGGTTGGAGAAAGAAATTCAGAAACTTGAGGAGCTCGGCTGTGTCCTGAAGGATATGAGCATCGGGTTAATCGACTTTCCCGCGGTCAGGCTTGGGACACGTGTTTGGCTCTGTTGGAAGTTGGGTGAAGAGAACGTGTCTTTTTGGCATGGGTTACACGAGGGTTACACCGGAAGGAAACCGGTTGAGGAGAAAGAATTCTACGAGGACGATTTTGCGATCAAATCGTTAGCTGGCGAGGTCATCTCGAAACCTAACACATAACACCTGTAGTTCTTCAAAGAATAGCGGTCGTATAGCCATCACCGAAAACTGGAATTCTAGGTACCCTCCTAGCAGAGATGCGGTGTCGTTCAAGCTACTGACCAGAAGCAAGGCCTTTCCATCCCGCTTTAGATGTCTTGGCAATCCCTCCAGGAACCGCTTTGACAACGCTGTGCCGCCCCGCCCACCGTCAACGGTTCTATCCTCAAGGGTTGAACTGGGCAAGTAAGGTGGGTTGAAGAGGACGAAATCGAATTCTCCTCGCACCTTCGAGAACAGGTCGGACAGGACTGGTTGAAGGCTCAGCCTCAACGAGTGGGCGGCCTTCAGGGCCTGCTGTAATGCTGACTCGTCAACATCTGTAACCGTAACCCTGGTTCCACGCGTGGCGCAATACAAACCTAAGACCCCTGCGCCCGTCCCAACATCGAGCATCGTCTTTCCTTCAACGGACAATTTCGCTATGGCGTCTAGCATGAGATAGCTGTCATCGCTTGGAGCATAGACGCTCTTGGGCGTGTCTCCTATGGCTCGAAGGATTTTCCTCAGAGCTTCACTGTACTCTGCTTTCTGCAAAAATGTGCGCTCTTCGCGAGTGACCTCGGAACTCATGGTTCGGCCATGAATTTTATGAATTCTTCTCTGCTGCGGGGTTCCAGAGTGTAATTGTTCTTGCGCTCGTATCCGATAGTTGATGAGGGTTTGTTTCCATAATCATGGCCAGGGTAAACTTCTATCGAGTCGTCCAGAGGCAGGATTTTCCCTACAAGACTGTCGTACAGGTCTCCTGAATCTCCTCCCGCCAAATCTGTTCTGCCGCATTCACCAACGAAAAGAGTGTCCCCCGTCAATACTTTCCAGTCAACAAGGAGGCAGATGTGGTCAGGGCAATGCCCCGGCGTGTATAAGACTCGCACTTTCAACGAGCCAATCTCGATAGCGTCACCATCCTTCACCGCGACATCCTTTCGAACAGGAGATTTCTCGTGCGTCACAATCTTGGCACCAGTGCGTTTGGCTACTAACTCATTTCCTTCGACATGGTCATGGTGAGAATGCGTATTGATAACGTACGAGACCTTCAAACCTAGTTCATCGCATGACTTCAGCAGCTTTTCAACCTCCCAGGCAGGGTCTACAAGCGCAGCGGCCCGCGTCTTCTCGTCTCCTAGGATGTAAGAGAAATTCTGGAACGTTCCGACGGGAACCTGTTTGAATATCATGGTCTAACTAGAGGAAACCCAGCGAACTTTAATCAATTTCGCTTTCTCTACATGCAGGACGAGGATGGGAGGCAGTGGCCACTTTCCTGAACGTATTGTGCCTTCGGCCTTTTCGATTATTGTCTTTGATCCAAGCAATGGAGACCCTAGGCATTGCTCATCGACTTTGTTAACATCAACAACTTTGGGAACAAGATACATGAAGAGGGGTGTATCTGGAAGACTATACTAGATTACGTTGAGAACTCGCAAGGAGGGTGTGATGGAAACGGCCGAAATTGTTGCCTATGAGCCTGACCTTTTGTTCTCATCAGGAATTGAAGCTGCTTCTGCGAAAGCGGGACTCCATGCCATGGTCACAAGCGATCTTGAGGAGCTTATTTGGGAACTGAAACAGGCTACCCCGAGAGTTGTTTTCCTGAATCTTGATGCGGCAGAGGGAAAGCTTGCGGCGCTGGAGGCGTTCGCCAAGAATGGCGTGTGCAAATTTGTCGGTTACTATTCGCATGTGAACAAGCGACTGGCCGAGGAAGCGCGGCGCATTGGGATCGACAGCGTCCTTTCTCGCGGAGCGTTTGTAGCCAGACTTGACGGGATTTTGAAAGGGTTAGGCTCAAGCTAGCAGTTCTCTTACTTTTCGCATGTTGCCGGCCTCGTCCCGGCGGTCATCAACCGGCGTTTCCATTATGAATGGAAGGTTCTGCACGGCCTCATGTTTGAAAAGCACTTTGAAACCAGCTTCGCCAATGTATCCCAACCCTATGTGCTCATGCCTATCTCGACCCGAACCTAGACCGACCTGGGAATCATTCAGGTGAATTACCCTCAGGAGACCTATGCCAATCGTCGAGTCGAATTTACTGATGGTATCGTTGACTCCCCGAGGGCTATGAAGGTCGTAACCGGCTGCATAAGCGTGCGCGGTGTCGAAACAGATTCCGACCCTTTTCCTGCTATCCAAGCGGTCCAAAATTCGCTTGA
>JAHFFU010000080.1 GCA_023247835.1 Candidatus Bathyarchaeota archaeon | reverse complement strand
GGCCCTCACGCTCGCCCCTCGCTGACAGAGGACCGGGCAAATAGCTAACTAGTCTAGTCTGCTTCGTTCTGCCCTGTCGGCTGGAGGAATAAGCTAATGGAAATCAGTGAGAAAGAATTCGCCGTCCCATTCTTCAAAGAGAATGAGTTCGTGCGCAAGCAGTGTGAATGCTGCAAGGGCTACTTCTGGACACAGAAAGCCGGCGAGAAATTCTGCGGCGACAGCCCATGTGTACAATACTCGTTCATCGGTAAGCCTCCAGCTAAACGGCCGTATTCGATTCATGATATGCGTGAATTATTCCTGTCATTCTTCGAAAAGAACGGACATACGAGGATCAATCCGTATCCGGTTGTGGCGCGGTGGCGGGACGACGTTTTCCTTGTGGGTGCCTCAATCTACGATTTCCAACCCTACGTTACTGAGGGAATGATTCCGCCTCCGGCGAACCCCCTCGTCGTCAGCCAACCGTCAATTCGCTTCACGGACATAGATAACGTCGGCCCCACATTAGGACGCCATGACTTGATTTTCGAAATGGGAGGCGCTCACGCCTTCAACTACCCGGACAAGGAAGTCTACTGGATGGACCAAACTATCCGGTACCATCACCAGCTAGCCACCGAAGAGTTCGGCTTGAAATCTGAATCAATATCCTACAAAGAGCATTTCTGGTCTGGGGGCGGAAACGCGGGGCCGGACCTAGAGTGCCTTAGCGCAGGGTTGGAAATTTCCACCCTGGTCTTCATGCAGTACAAGGTCCAGGGCGAGCAGCTCCTCCAACTGCCAATCCGAACCGTCGACACGGGGTATGGGATAGAGCGCTGGGCATGGCTGAGCCAAGGCAAAGCTAGCGCCTTCCAAGTCATCTACGGCCAGGTGCTAGACAAGATATTCAACCTGGCCAATGTCAAGTTCGATGAAAAGCTGGTTGCAAAAGTCGTTCCTTACTCGAGCTACATGAACATTGAACGCAACGAGACCCCCATCGACTGCAGAAAGAAAATTGCCGAAATCATAGGTATGGATTGGCGAGAACTCGAAAAGGCTCTAGTGCCAATTGAAAGCGCTATGGCAGTAGCCGATCATACAAAGACGATCGCATTCCTACTATCCGAAGGCGTTGTGCCTTCGAACGTAGAGGAAGGCTACTTGACGCGGTTGCTGATTCGGCGAACCTACAGAATGCTACGCCGTCTGGGCATTGAAGAGAAGATGCTCGACATTCTCGACGCCCAAGTCGACTATTGGGGCGACGACTTCCCCCAGCTGAAAGGAATGAAGGGTGAGATAGCGGACGCAATCAAGTCTGAGGAGTCCAAGTATCGAAGAACCCTCGAACGCGGGTCCGACCTGGTCAAGAAAGTTGCAAGCGAACTGAAATCTAAGGGACGGAAGGAAGTTCCATCTGAAACTCTGGTCGAGCTCTATGACTCACACGGAATGGTTCCCGATATCGTCAGAGAAATTGCAGAACGATTAGGGGTAGCTGTGAACCCTCCCGGGAACTTCTACGCCATGGTTGCCCAGAAGCATTTGGCTGGAAAGCGCGCCTCAGAGGAGGAGACGGAGTCTAATGTGGCAGAGGCATTGAAGGATAAAGTCGTGGGACTCCAAGACACTGTCCCATTATACTACAAAGACCCATTCCAAAAGGAGTTCCAAGGCAAAGTAATCGCCGTACCGGACAGCAAGTTCGTTGTTTTGGATCAAACCTGCTTCTACCCCGAGGGGGGAGGCCAACCAGGCGACCTCGGAATCCTGCAGGCGCCTGGCGGACTAATCAAAGTCGTCGATACCCAGAAGGTTGGCCGAGTCATTGTTCATCAAATAGATGGGAAGCCCCCACGCGTCGGAGAAGGCGTACACGGTTCCATCGAATGGGACAGGCGCATCAGCCTAATGCGCCATCACACGGGCACTCATCTAGTCTTGGGAGCGGCGAGGCGGGTTCTAGGACAACATGCGTGGCAGGCGGGGGCGCAGAAGGGAGTTGATTCAAGCCGAATCGACGTCTCGCATTACGAGAGAATCACGGAAGAGCAGGCTAGGGAAATAGAAAGGCTGGCAACCGAGGTCGCCTTACAGGATATTCCTGTTGAATCAGAATGGCTGCCCCGCGAGAAGGCTGAGCGGGCTTACGGGTACAAGCTCTACCAAGGCGGTGTTGTGCCCGGCCGAGAGCTCAGAATAATCAAGATTGGCGACTGGGATGTCGAGGCCTGCGGCGGAACACACTGCACTCGTACGGGTCAAATTGGGGCAATCAAGATTCTGCACACAGAGCGCATCCAGGATGGCGTAGAGCGCATCATCTTCGCCGCCGGAACACAAGCACTACGCGCCTTCCAAGAGCAGGAAAAGAAACTGAAAAGCATCTCTATGGTTATCGAGGCGCCAGTGGAGAAAGTCGACCAATATGTACAGGCACTCGTTGAAGAGAAGACAAAGCTTGCCAAACGTCTCGAAGAACTATCCAAAGAGTGGGCGGAGCAAGAGGCTGGAAAGCTTCTGCAATCTACCAAGGCCGTCGGACGGGTAAAAATGTGCATGGCGAAGTATACCCGCGGTGAAGAGAACGAAATAGTCTCACTAAACAATAGGATCATTGAGCAAGAACCCAGCGCCGTCACAGTACTGCTATTGGTGAAAGACTCAGTCCGAGTCTTCGTTGGCGCCGGAAAGGAAGCGATTGCACGCGGCGTAAACGCTGGGAAACTCGCCAGCAAACTTGCTGCAATGCTAGGGGGCGGCGGCGGAGGCAAAGACTACTTTGGCCAAGGTGGTGGCACGGAGCTGAACGCGGTTGATAATGTTCTGCGGAACTCGGAATCCGCCCTGAAAGCGATGTTAACCAAGTGATGAGAATGCCTGTTGACTGGACCAAGATAGACAAGAAATGGCAGGACGAGTGGGCCAAGGCCAGCATATTCGAAGCGGACCCAGACCCAAAGCGGCCAAAATGCTTCGTCACATTCCCCTTCGCCTACATGAGCGGACCGTTGCATGTGGGAAGCGGGTTCACGGCCGTTCGAATTGATGTGTACGCTCGCTACATGAGGATGCGTGGTTTCAATGTACTATACCCTTGGGCCTGGCATTGGACGGGCAAGACGGTTGCCGGCGCGGCTGAACGGATCGAGATGGGAGATGAAGACTTCATTCGGCCCATCAGGGAAGTAGATGAGGTTCCAGAAGAACACCTGAAGAAATTTGTTGACCCGGCCTACATGGCGAAATACTACACCGATGTCAACCGCGACGCGATTAAGCGCTTCGGAATATCGATTGATTGGCGAAGAGAATTTCATACTAGTTCCTTGAACGAGCCCTTCAGCAAATTCGTTGTGTGGCAATATCTGCGGCTTCGGGATAAAGGGTACGTGATCAAGGGGACGCATCCCGTAGTCTGGTGCCCGAAGGACGAGAGCCCGACTGGGGACGCGGACAGGCTGGAGGGCGAGGGCGTTAGGCCGGAAGAATTCATTCTAATGAAGTTCAAGATGGGGGAAGTCTTCCTACCCTGCGCAACCTTCAGACCCGAAACGATCTACGGCGTCACGAACCTATGGGTCAACCCTGAAGGAGACTACGTTGAAGCAGACGTTAGTGGTGAACGGTGGGTTGTTAGTAGAACTGCATCTGAGAAACTGCGAAATCAACTGAAACGAGTGAACGTTATCAGGGATCTGAAAGGAACGGAACTTGTCGGCAAGAGATGCGTCGACCTAATTCAAAGCAGACAGTTGCTGATTCTACCTGGGAGTTTCGTCGACACGGAAAACGCAACCGGCCTAGTCTACAGTGTCCCAGCTCATGCGCCGTTTGATTGGTTGGCTTTAAGAGATGTTCAAAAGAACCCATCGATCCTGCAGAAGTTCGCTGTCAAACCTGATGAACTGTCGAGGATCCAACCAATCTCAATAATCTCAGTTGAGGGGTACGGTGAGTTCCCAGCCGTAGAAATCGTTGAACGTATGAGCATTCGAGACCAGAACGATCCGTTGGCGGAGGAGGCTACGAAGGAGATTTACAAGGCCGAGTTCCACGGTGGAATACTCAAGGACGAGTGCGGCCCTTACTCCAAACAGAAAGTTGCGGACGTCAAGCAGTCCCTGGTCATGGATTTTAGAAGAAAGGGCATTGCAGACGTAATGTACGAGTTGCCAGAGCGGGTCGTGTGCCGTTGCACAACTGAATGCGTCGCCAAGATCTTGGAGGACCAGTGGTTCCTGAAGTACTCTGACCCGGAGTGGAAAGCGCTGGCGCACCAAGCGATATCAAGCATGTCATTCTACCCGGAAGAGGCCAGAAACTGGTTCAATGGCATCATTGACTGGTTGCAGGATTGGCCTTGTACACGTAAGACGGGACTAGGTACGCCGCTACCGTGGAGTCCTGGCTGGATTGTCGAAACCCTGAGCGATTCAACCATCTACATGGCCTATTACATGGTGAGCAAGTTCGTCAATGCTGGAATGGTCAAGGTCGAACAACTGACGCCCGAGGTTTTCGATTACATATTCCACGGTACGGGGAAACCTGAGCAGCTGAGCAAGCAGACCAATGCAGACCGGAAGGTCCTCGAGAAGATGCGAGAGGAGTTCCTGTACTGGTATCCAGTTGACCTGCGAAACTCAGGCAAGGACCTTGTTGGAAATCACCTGAGCTTCTTCATTTTCCATCACGTCGCGCTCTTTGAGCAGCGGTACTGGCCCCGCTCGATTGGGGTGAACGGTTTCATGTCAGCGGAAGGACGACCGATGCACAAGTCGCAAGGCAACTGGGTTCCCCTGTGGAAGGCGTGCGAGGAATATGGAGCGGACGCAGTCCGATGCACCGTCTTGCTGGCGGCGGAAGGAATGGACGACCCCGACTGGCGGTCTGAAAATATTCGCGACGCGAAAGGCAGGCTGGAGGCCTTCCTGCACTTGGTTGAGGAGATCGCCGCCAGGCCGAATGAGCGAGGGTCGAATGGCCACTTGGAAAAATGGGTAATGAGCAGGATCTACGCTAAGGCTATGCAAGTCTCGGAAGCAGTCGAAAAACTGAAAACCCGCACAGCATTAGCCTTGGCCTTATACGATGTCTGGAATGATCTGCGGTGGTACGAGCGGCGCGCTGCGAAAGTTGATTCCGCGACGGTTAGGGAGTTCGTATCCAATTGGATTCGCTTACTGGCGCCGTTTTCGCCACACCTAGCTGAAGAGGCTTGGCGGACGATTGGCCAACGAGGGTTCGTGTCAACGGCGGAGTGGCCCAAGTTCGAGCAACTAAAGGCAGATGCGCAAACTGACGAGCTGGAGCAACTCATGAAGCAGACGCTTGAGGACACCCAGGAAATAATCGCCACCACAAAGATAACGCCGAAAAAAGTGCACTACTACACAGCTGCCAAGTGGAAGTGGCGCGTCTACCACGAAGCCTTAACCCGTGCTGACAAGCAACCCGAAACCTTGGACGGCCTAATCAGGGACATGCTTGCAGCAAAAATTTCCTCAGCGAAAGACCTACCGAAATTCGCTGCGAAAATAATTCAGCAAGTAAAAACAATGTCCGCTGACCTGCGTGCGCGGAGACTGGAGCTGAGAGCGATTGATGAGGGAAAATCCTTCGGTGAAGCGCGAGAGTTCTTCGCAAGGGAATTGAAAGTTGAGGTTCAAGTTCACGGTGAGGATGAGCAGGTGCTATATGATCCGAAAGGCAGGGCTAAGTTAGCGGCGCCTTATCGACCAGCGATTTTCATCGAATGATTGCAATAAAGACCT
>JAHFFU010000079.1:3989-5772 GCA_023247835.1 Candidatus Bathyarchaeota archaeon | reverse complement strand
GGCTAATCGTCGTAACTCGGATCGGGGTGCCCAGCAGATCCTGTCTCAACCCATCCGACAGAACTCTAACAGCAGCTTTGCACGCGGAGTATACGTTACCTCGAGGGTAGGTCTGTATCCCTGCGAGGGAAGCAATATTCACCACGTGACCTCGACCGCGCTTTACCATCCCGGGAACAATCAAGCGAGTGACGTAGAGAAGGCCTTTGACATTGCTGTCGATCATCTCCTCCCAGTCCTCGATATGGCCCTCATGAAGTTTCTCAAAGCCACGGGCCAAGCCTGCGTTGTTGATCAGGGCGTCGATGGGCTCCCACTCCCTAGGGATTCTCTCCAGGGCTGGCTTGATTTGATCGAGTTTGCGAACATCGAAGGGCAGGATAAGGCTTGAAGTTCTGTAGCTCTTCTTCATTTCTGCGGCTAAGGCTTCTAAGCGCCCTTTCCGACGGGCGTTCAAAACGAGTTTTGAACCGTTTTTGGCGCATATTCGCGCGCAGGCTGCCCCGATTCCACTGCTCGCGCCCGTCACCAGAACGATTCGGTCCCTCAGCGACTGCAAAACTAACCACTAGACGAAGAAGTAAACGCCGCTCATATCAAGACTTAGGCATTCCGGGACAGGGGAGCTGAGGATGGGATGATGAAAGTGCAGCTTTCAGTTAACCGTTGAGATGGTAATTCGGCTCTCACAGGAGAAGTACTGTTCGGTACGGGCCATGCTGAAGGAAAACGGCAAGCGAAACATAACCTACAGGACCTCAAAAGGAACCGAACCAGAGCAAAAGTACGTTTACGCAGCGTCGCTAACATGAACCCTTTGACTGAGAACTCATGCTTACCGAAGAGAATTCGCGGGTAACTTGCCCTTGTGGATGAGGATTCCTCTTTTATCCCTCTTAGACCATTAGTAGCCCAGATGAACATTGGGCAGCCCTAAGATGGTTCGCAAGAAGAAGAAAGAGCAGGCCAGTACTGCACCGTCGAGTCACATGTCCCCTTCAGGACACTAACTACTACCAAGTTAGCCTACAATCGCCTGCCTCAAAGAACTCGCATTTATTTACGCAAGTTTCTATTGGACACTGGCGATTCACCCCTTTCGGCGGACCGAAACCAATGCAGCAAGCAGAGCCTAAGGAATTCTATGAGTACGACCCGGCAAAGAGGGCCCTTGCAAGGCGTTATGAGAATGTCAAGCTAATTCTCGAGCCCATAACTGGAACGTTAGTTCCCCTCGCATTTTCTCTCTTTCTTATCTTTTCGGGAACCTCGGTCAAGCTTGGCCAATATCTCGTTTCGCTGACCGGTTCCTACTGGGTGACAGTGAGCTTGTACCTCATTCTTTTCGTCGTTCTTTCGCAGCTTGTTGGCACACCGTTCACGTTCTACTCGGGGTTCATTGTCGACCACAAATTTCGTCTTTCAACTCAGACCTTGAAGGGTTGGGTTGTTGACGAATTGAAGGGCCTCGGAATCGAAGCGGTGTTCGGAGTTCTTGCAGGGGTCGTTCTCTATTATTTGATAGGAGCTGTAAGACTATGGTGGCTCGCGGCCGCAATTCTCTTTGCGATTTTCTCCATCCTGTTTTCGATAATTCTTCCCTACGTTCTCATGCCGATCTTTTACAAAGTCACACCAATCGCCGACTCGTCATTGAAAGAGAATCTTCTTGAGATGTCCAGAAAAGTCGGGGCAAGAAGCGTACAACGCGTCCTAGTAGCGGATGAGAGCAGGAGATCTATCAGGGCGAACGCTTTGTTCTCCGGGATCGGTAAGAGTAGAG
>JAHFFU010000079.1:0-3889 GCA_023247835.1 Candidatus Bathyarchaeota archaeon | reverse complement strand
ACTGGGTTTAACGTTTAGCGACCGAGCTTCGGGCTCTGTAGCCTGCACATAATCGTTCAAAGCGAGAATTTCTGGGTCTTGGAATTCTAGATACTGGAGCGCTTCCACGATGGCAGAGGCCAGTTCGACCGTGGTCACAACGGGGATGTTGTGCTCGACGGCCAGCCTTCTAATCGCATACTCATCCTCAAGGATATGCTCCTCGATGACGCCGTCGCCATTTGTGGGTATGTTAATGACCAAGTTGACTTTGCCATTTAGCAAGTAGTCTAAGATGTTTGGTTTTTGGGAACTCTCACGGATTTTGTGCAGCGCGATAACTTTTCTCAACCCCGCTTGATGTAAGGTTAACGCGGTGTGCTCTGTCGCATAAATATTGAAACCTAGGGACGCCAAAGCCACCGACAAAGGAACAATACGGTTCTTGAGTTCTCTTCCCCCTACGGATATGAGTACCCCTCCTCCACGCTTGGGGAGCGATATCTCAGTCGCCTGAAGAGCTTTCGCAAATGCGTCAGAGAAGTTGCTGCCGATACAGGCCACTTCACCAGTGCTCAACATCTCAACGCTTGACACTGGATCCGCTCCGCTCAAGCGGACAAAGCTGAACTGGGGAACCTTTACACTGAAGTAAGGGGGTTCGGAATCTGTCGACTGGCTGGTGCCATTCAGCTTTCTTTTGCCAAGTAGAACTGGAACAGCTGCCTTGATCAGGTTCGTTCCCGTCGATTTGCTGATGTACGGCATTGATCGTGAGGCTCTAGCGTTGCATTCGACAACGTAAACAACATCGCCCTTGACCAGGTATTGTATGTTGAAAGGACCGCGAATTCCCAAGCCCACTGCGATTTTCTCGCTATACTCGCGGACTTTCTCTACGATGCTGCGTTGCAGGGTTTTGGGTGGGACGGTGATTGTTGCATCGCCGCTGTGAATCCCGGCGTTCTCAATGTGCTCCATAACTGGGCCAAGGAGAACACGCGTCCCATCGCATACGCCGTCGACTTCCACCTCCCGAGCGTCGAGCACGAACTTCGAAATTACCACGGGATGTTCCGGTGAAACGCTGGCTGCGAGTTGAAGGTAATATTCTAGTTGCTTCCCATTGTCGGCAACTCGCATCGCAGAACCTGACAGGACGTAGCTAGGTCTGACAAGGACCGGATAGCCAATTTTTTTTGCAAAGCGTTTGCAGCCTAAGATTGAGGTTGCCTTTTGCCAGCTTGGTTGCGGTATATTCAATCTGTCCAAAAGGGCACTGAATTTAGACCGGTCTTCGGCGCGATCGATAGTCCTGCTGCTAGAGCCCAGTATTCGTACTCCCTGCTTTGCAAGCTTGGGAGCAAGGTTGTTTGCGATCTGTCCGCCAACACTCACCATGATGCCCTGGGGCATTTCCTTCTCGTAAATGTCCAGGACCCTTTCGACGGTTAGTTCTTCGAAGTACAGTTTGTCGCATGTGTCGTAATCTGTTGAGACCGTCTCCGGATTGCAGTTGATTAGAATTGTCTCTTCAACGCCATTCTCCTTTAACGCTTGGACGGCGGTCACCGCGCTCCAGTCAAACTCGACGCTTGACCCTATTCTGAAAACGCCGGCCCCAAGGACGATGACCTTCTTTCTGAGTTGGAATTCGATTTCATCATCCTCCCCGCCGTAAGTGACGTAGAGATAGTTCGTTCTGGCAGGCCACTCTGCGGCAAGCGTATCGATTTGCTTCACAACGGGGCTGATTCCGTTCTTGGCACGGTAATCCCTGACTGAGAGTTCATCGGTGCCGATGCATTTGGCGATCTGTATGTCTGAAAACCCCGACACCTTTGCCTGCCTAATCAAAAACGGCGAATCGGGGCCGCTGAGGGAACCGCCCCGAAGCGCCTGTTCGATTTCAATGATCCTCTCGATCTTATGTAGGAACCAAAGGTCGATTCCGGTTAGTTCATGGATTTCCTCAACTGCGAAACCGTTCTTTAGCGCAAGGACGATCAGATGCAGGCGTTCGTCCGTGGGACGCTGCAAACCCTCATGAATATCTTGCCGTGATAACTCTCGTTCTTCTGGATTACCCACCAAACCGACCTTACCGATGTCCAACATTCTAACTGCTTTCTGTAACGCTTCTTCGAACGAGCGGCCAATAGCCATGACTTCGCCCACCGACTTCATCTGGGGGCCGATGTGTGGGTCGATCTTGCGGAACTTCGCAAGATCCCACCTCGGTATCTTGACTACGATATAGTCTAGTGCGGGTTCGAAGCAGGCGGTGGTTACGTTTGTGATCTTGTTCCATAATTCTGGAAGCGTGTAGCCTACCGCCAATTTTGCTGCAATGTAAGCCAACGGATATCCCGTCGCCTTGCTGGCCAGGGCTGAGCTTCGGGACATTCTTGCGTTGACTTCGATAGCTCTGATTTGCCCACTATTCGGGTCTATGGCCCATTGAATGTTGCACTCGCCTATTACGCCGAGGTTTCTTATCGCATTTATTGAGGCAGCGCGAAGCAAATGGTACTCTTGGTTTGTTAGCGTTTGGGACGGCGCAACAACGATTGAGTCGCCAGTGTGGATGCCCATTGGATCGACGTTTTCCATGTTGCAGACCGTGATGCAATTGTCAGCCTCGTCCCGCACAACTTCGTATTCAATCTCTTTCCAGTGGTGCAGGTACTCCTCAACGAGAACTTGCCTTATGATACTCTGGGCGAGGGCAGGTTCCGCAGCTTTCTTCATCTGCTCTTCGTCCCAGAGGACTGCGGAGCCTTTCCCTCCGAGGGCATATGCGACCCTGAGGATTACGGGATAGCCAATCTTCGGCGCCTCCGCGAGACATTGCTCAACGGAGTTCGCGGAGGAACTTTTCGGTATGGGTGTTGATGAACGGCGCATCGCTTGTTTGAAGAGTTCTCGGTCCTCAGTTTCCTGAATCGCGCGAATCGGAGTCCCCAAGACCCGGACTCCGTATTTTTCCAGAATGCCCAGCTTGGCGAGCTCTACTCCGCAGTTGAGGGCCGTCTGCCCTCCAAAGCCAAGGAGAATGCTATCGGGCTTCTCTTTCTGTATGACTTTCTCAACGTATTCTGCGGTTACGGGGAGCAGGTATACCTTGGTACCTGGCTTGGGGTCTGTCTGAATCGTTGCAATGTTAGGGTTGACGAGGACAATTTCTATCCCTTCCTCCCTTAGGGCTTTGAGGCATTGGGAACCGCTGTAGTCGAATTCGGCGGCTTCACCAATCTTGATGGCACCGCTACCGAGGACTAATGTCTTTCTAATCCATTCATGCCTTGGCGTGGTTGATCACCTTGTTGAGGAAGAAATCGAAGATGAACTCGGTATCCGTCGGCCCCGGCGAGGCTTCTGGATGCCATTGAACGCCCCAACAGGGTTTCTTTGGATGCCTTATTCCTTCAATGGACCTGTCGTTAGCGTTAACGAACCAAACTTGCAGCCCCGATTTTTCTAGAGCCGCCCCGTCGACGGCGTACCCATGATTTTGGGTGGTTATGTAGCATCTCCCAGTCTCGAGGTCTAGTACGGGCTGGTTCTGAGACCGGTGACCATATTTCATCTTGTACGTGTCGGCGCCTGCCGCGAGGGCAATGAGCTGATTGCCGAGGCATATGCCGAGGACTGGAATACCGGTTTCCATTAACTCCCTGACCGTTTGAATCGTTCTTGTGCAGATTTTCGGGTCACCGGGACCATTGCTCACCACGACGCCCAGGGGGCTTTGATCCATTATCTCTTCAGTGGTTGAATCGTAGGGCATGCGTACAACTGCAACGCCCCTTTTGAGCAGGTTTCTTACTATACTCAGCTTGGCGCCGCAATCTATCAGAACGATTTTTTTCTTTCGTTCCGCGTGGTAAGCTATTGTTTTGCCAACCGA
>JAHFFU010000078.1 GCA_023247835.1 Candidatus Bathyarchaeota archaeon | reverse complement strand
TTCGGAAGGTGTTCCAGACGTTGATCTCGAGGCTCTTCGGGTATATCCAGTATGCGTGCATCGCCCATCCTTCAACTATCTTACCTCTAAGGTGGGATTGGCGGCTCGCCCACTTCAATGAACTGCCGAACGCAAATTTGAGAAAATCTCTGGCGTCTTTGTCTTGGGCTCGATTGATCTCACTGAGAAGAATCGAGAGCGCGAGCAGATTTCTCTTCGTGAAGAGCTCGTGAAAGAAATTGACGTTCTTACTGAAAAGAGAGTTAGTTTTGTCACCGTTTGGAATTCGAGTCTTTGGATACCAAAGATTCCTTTGCCTAACGTAGCGGGCAAAGTTCTCGGCGATTTTCTTTGCAAGCCTGACATCATGCTCTGAAGGTTTTTTCTCCCGGTGAGAGCCGCATTTATCGCAATCGTATTTTAGCCGAACAATCCGCCCCTTTGCCTCGTCCCATTCAATCCAGTCTGCAACGGCATCAGATTTGCAACTTGCGCATTTTGTTCGATAAAGTTGCGATATTTCCTTTTGCGCATTCTTGCTTATGCGGGAAAGGGCCTGTTGGAATGAACGTATGCTCAGAGGCATGCATTCCATTTCCGTTACGTACGTTGCTAGAGGGTTAACGTCAACCCCGATCGCTTTTCTGCCCAATTTCAGGGACTCAACGACGGTTACTCCGCCGCCACAAAATGGGTCTAGGACAATGTCACCTGGTGAAGTGTAGTGTGAAATGAGTTCGTTGAAGACGTTCCAAGGCCTTCGCGCGAAATACTTGTGCATAGTGTAGACTGGCGTGTGAGGTTTGGCTTCCACTATTTTTGAGAATGCGGAGATCAAGGGCCCAAGCCTGGAAGTCTACAGCCAATTCTTATATTGTGAGCGGGGTGTAGCTCGGCGCGAATATTCATGATGATCAAGATAGCTCTTTGAAGGAAGGGCATGTGCCGAAGGGTGGCACTTGCATTTCGGCCTTTCTGGTCTTGAGTGGGAAGGGGGTATCATTGTAGGGAAGATGACGAAGCCGGAGATATGGGTTGAGAAATTCTACGTTGGCGAAATGTTTGCGCCTCAATACGTTTCCTCTAACAAGTGGACTATCCCGGCCTCTCATCTTGAGTGTGGAGAGAAACCTGATGATGCGGCGATCCGAGTTCTGACCGAGCAGGTTGGAGTTGGTGAAGGCAAGTTGACGTTTCGGGAGGTGCAGTCGCATCTTTCACAGTCCCCGATTGATCCTGAAGCAGCCCACTCACTGGGATCTTTGTTTCGTGTACGAAGGGACTCTGAAGGATAAGGTGGAGCGGCCAGAGTGGTTCTCTGAACTGAGGTTCGTGAAACCCCAAGAGCTCACTAGCGAGGATTTTGCACGTGGGCATGGAGACATTCTCAAAGAATTCGGACTACTGAAAGAGTAAAGGATCTTTTTCTTCGCAGAGCTCTAGAACTTATCAATGCCTAGTCGTGACGAGGTTCAACGCCGCCCAGTCGCTAAATCTGTCCCTGCCCCAATCCTAAAGCACCTATGATTCCAAGGAGGTGTTGAAGTAATGTGTTATGGTGGACGCAGATTCCTGACAAAAGAGGAAAAGGTGGAATGGCTTGAAGAATACAAGGGCAACCTCGAGAACGAACTGAAAGGAGTAACTGAGAGAATCGAAGAACTCAAGCACTGAGAGTAGTCTTGCTCGAGATTCCTCTTCTCCCCCTTTTTCTTACGATGCTTGAATTCTTGTTCAGCTGAGGCCATTGCTTATAACCAATGGCATGTATGGTCTCGGTTCTGGCGCGGATTAACTTGAAGACCACTAGACGGAATTTCATCAAGTACATAGTTGGCGGGGGCGTCATTATAGCAGTCGCAGGTGCAGGCGGCTATTATTTCCTAACGAAACCTGTCACTCCTCAGCAATCCTCGACCACCGTTGCGTTTCCGAGTTGGGAAAAAGTTGGAGGGTTAAACAGCCCGCGGGGTCTCAAGTTTGGGCTGGACGGTTATCTCTACGTCACTGAAGCAGGCCTTGGGGGCTCAAACCCGGCTACCGGCCAGCAGGTGCCACCACCTGTCGGCCCATACACTGGTGGGAAGACATCCCGCATTTCCAAAATCAGCCCTGATGGCGTCCGCACGACCGTTGCAGATGGACTTCCCTCAGATCAAACTGGGCCGGGGGTCGGTAGCGAGGTCAGTGGTGTAGCTGATGTTGAGTTCATTGGCAACACTCTCTACGCCTTGAATGCGGGAGGAGGCGCCTCCCACGGCAACGCAGATGTACCGAACGGCGTTTTCCGCGTCAACGCTGATGGATCAATAACTCAGGTTGCCGACCTCAGTGCCTTTCTGAAAGCGCACCCTGTTGCCAACCCGGAGCCCAACGACTTCGAACCTGATGGGACATGGTACAGCATGACCCACATTGGCAACGATTTGTTTGTGATCGAACCTAACCACGGCGAACTGGACAAGATAAGCTTCAGCGCCCTAGGCACCGATATCACTCGAGTGGCGGATATTTCAGCGAGCCAAGGGCATGTGGTTCCAACTTCAATGGCCGTTGGGCCGGATGGAAACTTCTACGTTGGCGACCTCACACCCGTACCCTTCACTGATGGCGCTGCTAAGATTTTCAAAATCACAACTGACGGAAACCTCAGCGTCTTTCAGACCGGCCTAACCACGGTGCTGGGTGTGGCGTTCGACAATCAAGGGCGGTTATACGCGTTGGAGACGACCACGGGCAACCTGCCCAAGCCTCCCTTCATGGTTCCAGGCTCAGGCAAAGTAGTTCGCCTGTCATCTGCTGGCTCCTTGGAAACTGTAGCGTCAGGCCTTGCCTTCCCAACCGCAATGACCTTCGGCCCTGATGGTCGATTGTACGTTTCAAACAAGGGCTTCGGGTTCAAGGAAGGCGAAGGAGAAATCATCCGGGTCTCCGTAAGCTGAACCTAACCCTCGTTCATCTTCGTTTTGCACGTCAGCGGGGCGGGGTCTCATGCCTTCACTTAGGCATACGATAGATTTGCTCGTCTACCTCTCAGTCGTGCTGGGAATCGGTCTACTCCCGCAACTGTATGGGCTCGTCCCAAGTTCGCTCTTCTACTCAGTCTTGGGAGGATGGTTGGCTTACCTCATAGTAGCCATAATTGCTGCAACTGGCCATAGAATCGCTTACCGACTCGCCTTCGTTCTATCAATCCTCACGCTCGCGCTCTCGCTTCCACAACCGGAGCATTACTCCTTCATGAAAGCGGGCATGTTGTTGGCTTCAGTAACATTCGTAATTGGATCTATGCTTCAGGTCGCGCTCCTAATTCTAATCCCTATCTACTTATTGCGGAATCGTTCAGGCCGCAAGTCAACTTAGTGCTTCAGAAGGACGTCTGCAAACTGGAACCCATCCCGCAAAACTGATTCGCCAACTTCCACGGGAATTGGTTCCCGGAAGAAGGGCCCATCATAGACAAATGTGTGAAATTCTCCATTCTCACCGCAGGGGTCGACGCTTGGGGGCAGGTCTTTCAGGAGGGAATTGTCAAATTGGCGGCCGGCAAATTTCATGTCCAGCCTCTTCGGGTCCACGCAGGTTATGATAGCGCGGAAACCGACCTTCAACATCTCGCTGGCAAGACTTGCTGTGTCCCTTCCCCACACAGGGAAGATGGGCGTAAGATCGAGCTGGGCAAGGTTTGCTTCCCGATACTTCCGAATATCTTCAAGGAACAAGTCGCCAAAAATGACATGCGTGACTCCCTTTCCTCTCCACAGCGATAGGGCCTTCCGCATTTTTTCCTCGTAAATGACGTTCGGGCAGGGATAGGGGATCAGCACTTTCTCCAGGGGTATGCCGATTGATTCTGCCTGCCTGTCAAGAAGCTCCTCCCTGACGCCATGCATCGAGACGCGATGGAATTGGTCGCTGATTGTTGTTAGAAGGCAGACCACTTCGAGTTCCCTGGCGGTTAGAGTTCTGTACAGTGCCATCGCGCTGTCCTTGCCAGATGACCAGGAAAGAATCGCTTTCGGGCGATTGGGCGATTCTCTTTGGGGCCGGATGTGCCTTCACCTAATGCAGATTGCGGTTGGAGGAAACTGAAAAACCCTAACGGTAAATTCAATGATGCGGAATAGCATCCATTCAGCGGTAAAGGTTTTTATTGGGTGAATCATGCGGATACAGGAAGGTCTCGAGTCAACCTTTGTTTCGTTTCGGATACTGCATTGTTTGCGGAACATACAATCCACCTAACAACAGGTACTGCGTAACTTGCGGTACCCCACTGCCTCAGCCTCAAGCCATGCCGAGCGGCATCTGCCCGGTGTGCTTCACTAGGAACCCGCCGTACGCGAGACATTGCGGGAGATGCGGAACAGTCCTAAGGTAGCGAACTAGAGCTCAGTCATTCTTTTATCACTATTCGGGCTGAGAAGTATTCACACGTGGGATACTGTTGGCTAGAGTAGGGTATTTTGAAGGAACTGATCCGCTTCTCTTGTCGAAGTTTGCTGCTGAAGGAATTGAGACATTGCCGGTCGGGAATACTTGGGACGGCCACGGCAAGTATGTGAATCATCTCAGCAAAGGGGAAGTGAACGTAGTGGTCGGGTACCTGCACAAGGTTATACCGGCTGAACAGGAGCGAATGAGCCCATCTGACCTGCTCTTCGCATGCAAGACTCACGACATAGCCGTCGTACTAATCGCCCCAGCCGCATCAAGAGACAAAGCCAAGAGACTCGTAGGGGACGTTGGAACAAACATACACGTCGTGGCTCCAGAGGAAGTCGAAGCCGAAATCAGAAAGCACCTTTAGCACTTGGCCTTGCCAAGAGGAAGTTCACGTAATACTCACCGAACACGAGGCCACTGCAAATTCCGGCAATGTTAGAGTGAAAGAATAATCGCCGTTCAATGGGTCTAACATGTGGCGCTGGCTGACCATGGATCTACATTCATTGAAATCATGGCTCGACGCCTATGGTCAAGCGTGGGAGGCTCGAGATCCGAAGGCCGCGGGAATGCTCTTCACAGAAGATGCAATCTATCAGGAAACGCCATTCGATGAACCAATGCATGGCCGGTCAGGAATAGTCGAATATTGGTCTCACGTGCCACGCACTCAGGAAGACATACATTTCAACCACAAAATAATCGCTGTTACAAAAGATGTTGCAATAGCCCACTGGTGGGCATCGTTCACGCGCATAACGTCAAATTCCAAAGTAAGACTAGACGGCATTTTTCTATTGAGTTTCGGCGAAAATAACCAGTGCAAGAGCCTTCGAGAATGGTGGGTCAGGGAGGAAAGGAGCCAATAGTGTAAGACCTAGTGTTTCGTTGAGTTGATGATGTGTTGCCGAGTCTTATGGAGAGGATTTCTAGGCTTAGGGTGTCGGTTCTTCCCGATTTCTATTTTGACAGGATAGTTTTGGTGCCGTCTCTTCGTGACCTGTTTAGGCGTATTGAGTTGAAGGCCGCGTCGGGAGGCGGTAATCTGCGTGGCTTGGTTCAGACGGAGATCAGGGGTGGAAACGCTACAAATCTAGCCTTCGCGTTATCATCGTTGTCAGCAAGAACGAATCTTTACTGTGTTGGGAATGCGATTACACGGGCCGTAATTTCAACGCATCCAGCCGCCTGCAAGGTGAGAGTCATAGACGGTCAACCAGGTTACACAACCGCCCTCGAATTCACTGTTGAAGGCAAGCCAGTTAATGTCATGCTCAGCGATGTCGGTGACGTTTCTAGTTTTGACGGGCGGAAACTCAGGCCTAGCTACTTCG
>JAHFFU010000077.1 GCA_023247835.1 Candidatus Bathyarchaeota archaeon | reverse complement strand
CGATGCGGAGCTTCTCGCTCTCTGATAGTTGACGCAAGAAGCAATCGGTGAACTCTTCAACCTCCGTTGGCTTAGTGAGCTTTGCCTCAAAGGTTACGATCTGATTTCTGTGGTGTCCCTCTAAGCACTTTCTTGTGAATAACTGCCGTTCCTTCAACGAGTCCGGCAAGATGGTTGTAAGGGCAACCTGAACCTTCTCGAGATCGTCAGTTGCGTGGGCAATAGCGCTTACTTCAATTGACTGAACGGCATGCTTATTCAACTGGAGGACCAGCCGGATTGCTTGTTTGCGCTTATTTGCTGCATGGCTGAAATAAAGGCGGGGCTTCGGCTACGGCTGATTTCAAGTATAAACTGGTCGTTGCGGTCAGGCGCGACCTTGACATGGGAAAGGGCAAGATCGCCGTACAAGTAGGGCACGCGAGCGTAACGGTCGCAGAGGAAACCCGTCGGCAACATCCGGATTGGTGGAGGGAATGGTTCAAAGAAGGGCAACCCAAGGTTGTTGTTAAGGTGAATTCCGAAAGCGACTTGCTTGCACTTCGCAAGGGAGCGGACGAGTTGGGCTTGCCTTCAGCGATAATTCACGATAGCGGACTTACCCAAGTGGCACCGGGCACCCCCACGTGCGTGGGCATCGGGC
This sequence comes from Candidatus Bathyarchaeota archaeon, assembly GCA_023247835.1. The sequence goes on along the minus strand of JAHFFU010000077.1, from coordinate 5,167 downwards.
CGGCCCCCGCGGAGCTTGTTGACAAGATAACTGGGCAACTTCCGTTGCTCTAGGCGCCTAAGTCGGCATAATTCTAGAGCAGAGGACCTTTTGGCCGAAGGCGGCCTTCCGTAGTCTCTCGTCCTTGCATAAGTTCACAAAGTAAACCGGGATGCGATGCCGTGCCACAGGGATAGCCTCCCTTATTTTTCCTGCCATGCCCCCAGTCACGTCAGGTGTTGTCCCCGAAGTCGCTTTCGACACTAAACGAGCAGCCGAGACGGGGGTAAGGGCCTTGAGCAGTTGTGCCTTGGAATCAAGACTGGGATTGGCATCGAATATTCCGTCGACATCTACACCATAGACCAACCTTTTCGCCCTGAGTCTGATGGCAATGAACGCTGCAAGCTGATCCCCGGAGAGGATTGAGAACCCATCCTTGACGTCCGGGACTATGTCGCCCCCGGTCATTGGGACGCAGCCTATTTGCGTCCACCTCGTTAACGGTTCAAGTTCCGAGGAAACGATTCTTCCATTCTTTGTTACCGTGAAGTCGGACGCCAGAAACGGTACCAAGGGTATTCCGTGGTTCAGAAATATTTCATCGAGCAAAATTTCCCACTCCAGCAGCTTGAGCTTGGTCGTAGTCAGCCCTCTGAGTTGCTTAGGACTCTGCAGGCCATATTGAAGCCCGAATTTTCTGACAGGAATGTGGCCGTAGCTTCCAGCTCCGTGCACTAGGACGACCGAGTAGTTTTTGCATATTGCCGCCATCTGTTGGGCTGCACTGCGAATTATTGGAATTCGAGGAGTGTAGATTCTCCTCTTGTCGGTTAGAGCTGAACCCCCGAGCTTAATCACGATCAGAGGCTTATGCAATTTGTTCGCGTCCCACGATGGGGGAAGAGTGAATTGACAAGGCTTCGAATAGGTGATGCTTGGCGCTTCGCACGAAGCCGCTTTCAGGCTCCGGCCGAGGACGGATTGTGTGGGTCACGCATGATAGTTTCAAACCAGTGATGCATCCCGTCTTCCCAGACATAGTACGAGTTGAGGACTCGAAGGTTTGGGAACTTCTTCTTTGCTTTCTCCTCTGCAATGTTTTTCAAACTCATAGCCCGCGTGTACCTCGTCACGCCCAAGGCCTTCGGTCTGCGACCTGCCCGCGGGCGCGGCTTGCGGGCCCCTCCCTTTCTTATACGAATCCGAACGACAACGTAACCCTGCTTCGCTTTGTAGCCGAGGGCTCTAGCTCGTTCAAGCCTTGTTGGGTGCTCAACCCGGTGGACAGTGGGCTCGCGTCTGTATTTAATCGCAAGTTGCCGCAGATACTGTTGGAGGTCAGTCTTCTCTCGCCGGTTCCACGTCTGAGCCACGTACTTGTACATGCCCATGGGATATTTCGACCACAACCAACCTTGTGAAGCCTTAAGACAAAATGGTGTTTTTCTCTGAGCTTCCGGCAGCCTCAGAGTTGCGCTGCTATTTAAGTGGCTTGCAACTTAGGGCAGGAAGTCGAATCATGAAATCAACCGAAGAATCTCTACGGAAGGCTTTCCTCCCCGCACAACTCGCGTTAAAGTACCATCCGTTCTACCGCGGCAAAATCGAAATTGTTCCAAAATGCCCCATACGCTCTTTCGACGACTTCGCAATCTGGTATACTCCCGGAGTTGCGGAAGCCTGCGAGGCAATAAAGTCTAGACCCGAAGCGGTCTACGAGAATACGAATAAGTGGAATACCATTGCGATTGTGACTGATGGTTCGAGGGTTCTCGGGCTAGGCGACATTGGACCCGAAGCTGGGTTACCAGTTATGGAGGGGAAAGCCTTGTTGTACAAGTATCTTGGAGGCATTGACGCTTTCCCAATCTGCCTCGGGACTAAAAACACAGAAGAAATAATTTCGGCGGTCAAATGGATGCAGCCCTCGTTCGGCGGAATAAACCTCGAGGATATCGCTCAGCCTAAGTGTTTCGAGATTCTTGATGCCCTTCAAGGCCAGCTAGATATCCCTGTGTGGCACGATGACCAACAAGGAACCGGAACGGTGGTTCTCGCAGGTTTCGTGAATGCCCTGAAGGTTGTTGGGAAGAAAATCTCGGAGGTGAAGATAGCGATGATCGGGGCAGGCGCTGCTAACGTTGCTCTGGCTCGTCTCTCAATCTTGGCTGGAGCGAAGCCGGGGAACATCATACTTGTCGATAGCAAAGGCACGCTCCACCGCAATAGAAAGGACCTTGAACAAACCTCCCCTAAGAAATGGAAACTGTGCCAAATCACAAACTCGGAAGGAAAAGAAGGAGGCATAGAGGTAGTGATGGATGGGGCAGACGCTTGCATCGCCCTATCGAAGCCAGGACCAGGAGTGCTGAGCAAGGAACTGGTTTCCCAAATGAGCAACGACGCCATTGTCTTCGCTTGCGCCAACCCGATTCCAGAGATATGGCCTTGGGAGGCTGAGGAAGCAGGAGCCGTAGTTGTAGCCACCGGCCGATCCGACTTCCCCAACCAACTCAATAACTCACTTGGCTTCCCGGGAATTTTCAGAGGAACCATCGATGCCCGAGCGCGAACAATTACGGATGAAATGTGTCTTGCAGCGGCGTTCGAACTCGCCAAGCTGGCAGAAGAACGTGGGCTCTCTGCGAAGAACATCATACCAACAATGGATGATTGGGAAGTGTTCCCGCGCGAGGCAACAGCAGTCGCCGAGAAAGCGATTGAGCAGGGCGTGGCGAGACTGAAACGGACTCGGGAGGAGTTGTACACCAGCGCTCGCTCAATCATCAAACGTGCGCGTGAGCAGGCTGGGTACATGATGGGAGGAGGTTTTATCCAAGATTTTCCGACCTAGCTGGCCCTGGAACGTTCCACTTATGGACTTGGGGAGCTAGCCTTTAATTCCGTACATGGTCCTACTGGCAAAGATTTCGCGGTGTCTTAGACTATGCCTGATCAGACCATAGCGGTGATTGGCGGAACAGGCGATCAAGGTTTCGGGCTAGTCCTTCGGTGGGCCAAGGCTGGCGAAAAGATCATTATTGGGTCGAGGCAGCAGCAAAAAGCTGAAGACGCAGCCAAGAAGGCGCGGGAAACTGTTGGAGGCAATGCCTCTGTTTCGGGTATGGAGAATTCGAAAGCCGCAGCCGCGGCGGACATAATCGTCATGTCCGTCCCCTTCGCAGCCCACGTTGATATGATTAAATCGGTTCAGGATAGCATAAAACCTGACGACATCTTTGTCGATGTAGTAGTCCCCCTCTCCACATCCGTAGGGGGAAGCGCATCAACAGCCCTTGGAGTCTGGGAAGGCTCAGCCGCGCAACAAGCGGCGAAGTTGCTGCCGCCACACACCAAAATCGCTTCCGCATTTCACAGTGTGGTCGCTGAATCCCTACAGGACCTGAGCAGGAAAGTGGATTCTGATGTAATCGTATGTAGCGATTCTCAGGAGACAAGAAAGGTCGTCATGGACCTAGCGACGAAGATATCCGGCGTTAGGGCGATAGATGGAGGGCGCTTGGAGAATTCGCGAATAGTGGAACAGATCACAGCCCTTCTCATCGGCATCAATATTCGTTATAAAGTCAATGACGCTGGAATTCGAATCACGGGTCTCCCCTCGGAAAGCTGACCGCCGCTTATAGGAAATTCACCTTTGCAGCGCATCGTTGGTGTCGTTGGTAAACCGAACGTCGGAAAAAGCACATTCTTCAGTGCAGCTACTTTAGCGCATGTCTCTATAGCGAACTATCCCTTCACAACAATCAAGCCCAACATAGGGGTTGGATACGTAAGGACGCCCTGTGTACATCAAGAATTCAATGTCACAGACTCACCCGGCAACTCCACCTGTGTGAATGGCATACGACTCGTGCCAGTTGAAATCGTTGACTGTGCAGGGCTGGTTCCAGGCGCATGGCAAGGCCGAGGGCTGGGAAACCAGTTTCTGGATGAGATTCGACAGGCGGATGCGCTTATCCATATTGTGGACGCTTCAGGCTCGACCGATTCTGAAGGGAAAACTTGCGACCCCGGAACCCACGATCCACGGGAGGATGTAAGGTTCTTGGAGCGTGAACTGGACATGTGGATCCTGCAGATTGTGAAGAAGGAATGGGACCGCGCGGTGAGGCGAGTTGAGGGAGCGAAGGAAGATCTCCTCCCAATCCTAGAAGAGAAACTAAGCGGCCTAGGAATACGCAGGGACCATCTGATTTCAGCTAAGGCCAAGACCAAACTGAACTTTGAAAAACCAAGCGCTTGGTCCGACGAGAACCTACTCAGTCTGATTACTGAGCTTCGCAAGCATTCGAAGCCACTCTTGATCGCAGCCAACAAAATGGATGTCCCGCCCGCAGAGAAGAACCTGGAAGCGTTGAGAGCCATGGGATACATGGTGGTGCCCTGCTGTGCCGAAGCCGAACTCGCGCTCAGGCGTGCCGCCGAGAAGGAAGTCATCTCCTACCTCCCAGGTGACGGCAATTTCAAAATTAACGAAAAGAAACAGCCCACACCAGAACAGGCCAACGCCCTGACGAGAATAAAGGAACAAGTTCTCATCCCGCTGGGCTCGACAGGCGTTCAGGAAGCGTTGAACTTGGCCTTCTTCAAACTTCTCCAGATGGTGACCGTGTACCCGGTCGAGGACCCGGAGAAGCTCACTGACCACAAGGGCAGAATTCTCCCAGACACGTACCTTGTCCCATACGGGACCACGGCGAAGCAGTTCGCAGGGATGATTCATTCTGATTTGGCTGCGGGATTCCTTTACGCGACTGAGGTAAGGTCGAAGATGCGTGTTGCGGACGATTATGTGTTGAAGGATAGGGACGTGATTTCGATTGTGAGCACGAAGCGGCATGCCTAGCCCGACGCAGGTTTGGGTGGCATTTTCAACGGAGAGGTACCGAGTATGCGAAGTGTGTTGGCTCGAACCTCGTTGTTTTCTGAAGGAATTGGGGAGACAAAGCCAAGAGTAAGCCGTTTTGGGTACGATTCCGCGATTCTCGCCCGCTCAGTGTGTATAACATATGCTAGACATCTTTTCTGTGGGCCGCGCGGTTTCCTTCGCCTGGAAATTTTCGCCACTCATGTCCGTCTTCAGCGTTTCTTAGCATGCTTCTTAACAAGCGACTGCCTTGCGAAGACCAAGTGCCCCGCCGCAACGTCCTCGGAAATAACC
>JAHFFU010000076.1 GCA_023247835.1 Candidatus Bathyarchaeota archaeon | reverse complement strand
CCAGCAACCACACGGTGGCCGCGGCCCGTTGCAACTTCGAAGTTAGCCTTCTAGACAGGAGGAATGCGGCGATGGCGGCCAAAAATCCGAATAATAGGGACGCGAAAGAGGCGTTGCCAAGGTAGACACTGAAGAACCCGATTATGTATTTCGCCAACGGAGGGTGCTCAGGATTAACAGAATCGGGCAAAGCACCACCCACGTATGCTGTCCCAGCGGAGACGTAGTAGCCAGCGTCCCCATAGCCTACAATAACTGGAATCGGCACTAGCAGCGCTACAATTCTGACGGCCACAAAAACTGAAAAAATGATAGGAACCATCATTTTCTTGACGGTTCTTCTCGGGACTGTCATGGCTCTGAGTGTCCCGCCCATAGGTTTCTTAGACTGAGCGTTATTTGATTTCTCTGCCAACCTCACCCTGTTAGCATCTCGGCCAAGAAGCCAAACGGCAAGAGCTGGCGACTGAGTAGGTTAAGCTCGCGTGACCTATCACTTTGCTGTTTAAGCTGCTGCATACTTGAAAACGTAGAGGTCCCCGATGAATTGGAGTGTGGGTTGATATTCGCTTGTGGGCCATTCGGATGGTTGGAGTAGGGTGCCCTTGACATAGATCTTGGCTTCGTCATGGAAGGGGAGTTGCTGGGCGCTAGAACAGTAATCTAGTCCACAGTAGAAAATTAGCCGAATGGTGGCGTTCTCGGTTGTTAGATACCATACGACCTCACCAGGTGCCCAGCATGGGGGGAAGTTCTGGCTGCAGAGTGGTTGTGCGATCGCATAATGGTAAACGCCCGTGTAGCTAACTGAGAAGTATCCGGTATGGGTTGCTGTGGGGCTATGGAAGGGAACAGTTGGGGTTCCATTTAGCACCGCGGAAACGAGTCCTAAAGCAGCTGTTATCGCCAGTATCAAGGACACAAGGCTTCGCGCCGAGAGCTTCTGCCTAATAGTCGCTGTCATGCTTCCAGCCCGGCCGACCTCTTGATAGAACAAAGTCCATAGTATTCTGAACGTATTTGAGTTCTAGGCGGCTACGTGCAATAAAGGGCGCCTGGGTCTTCCTCATTTTAATCAATTTTATCTACCCGTTTGGGTTAGATGAACTCAGCCCGAGGCTAATTTTCTGTACAACATGGGTCATATCTGGGGACTATGTTCTGTCACCGTCTGAGCGGGGCATAGGTTACACCATGTTAAACTCAAATGTTAAATCACATATACTCTCGAATGCATCGACCATACGAGAGTCCATAGGACGAGGGAACATGGGACAGCGCAATTCGCACCACCAAAAAGTCGTCGAGGTCTTAGCGGATGCAAAGATGCCTATGGACGTTGAGAACGTAAGGCTACAGTCGGGATTGAAGAACTGGGAATCCACAAAATCCATCCTGCTCGAGATGGTCCTGTTAGGCAGCATCGCAGGCCAGAAAACTACCAAAGGCTGGATTTTCTGGCTAGACCGAGGAAGGACGCGAGGCACTAAGCGGAAGTGAGGGTGTGGCCAAGATGGCTGATGTTAAGCACAAGTTGTCTTCCGCTACGAACGTCCGCGGTTTGCTCTCCAGGAATAAGTCCAATGCCGCGAAAGCTTCAGCCGCACCCGCCGCGACTACTGTGCAAGTGGAGAAACCTAAGGTTGGAGCCGCTGAGGTTCCATCAAGCTTCAAGGAAGTCACCCCACTCATCGAACCCTACGCCTACGCAGCCATCACCCACGACCCTAACACAGGCGGAATGCTGTACTACGTGATTGAACCAACACTCCTCGACGAAGACAAGGCGCTTTACAAGAAGCTACGAGAAATCTTGGTCGAAGAACTGGACGTCGACGTACGGAAGATTCCGACGAAGGAGGAAGCCCAGAAATTACTCAGGCTCAAAGTGGAGTCGATCGTCAAGGATTACAAGATCAGCGTAGAGGCCGAAGTTCTCGACAAGCTCATGTACTATGTAACTAGGGATTTCATCCAACACGGAAAAATCGAGGCACTCATGAGGGACCACATGATCGAAGACATCGGCTGCGACGGCCCCAAGGTACCCATCTATGTTTGGCATAGGCGATACGAATCAATTCCAACCAACGTGAAATTCGACGACCCGAAAGAGCTTGACAGTTTCGTTGTGAAACTCGCTTACTTGAGTGGTAAACACATTTCGATTGCGTCGCCGATGGTCGACGGCGGGCTCTCTGACGGTAGCCGCGTCCAACTCACATATTCAAAGGAAGTTACTAGGCACGGTAGCACTTTCTCGATTAGGCGATTTCGCGCAGACCCAATGACAATTACCGACCTCATCTCATTCAACACTTTGACGCCTGAAATTGGGGCGTTCTTCTGGTACGTGATGGAGAAGAAGGCGTGCACCCTAATTACGGGAGGGACAGCGTCAGGCAAGACCACGCTGCTGAACTGCATATCCATGTTCATCTTACCAGACGACAAGATCATAACGATCGAGGACACGCCTGAACTTAACATTCCGCATAAGAACTGGATTTCCTCAATTGCGAGAGTTGGCTTCGGTCCAGTTGGAAGTACCGCAGAGATATCGCTGTTCGACCTCCTAAAGGCAACAATGCGCCAAAGGCCTGACTACATCATAGTGGGTGAGGTTAGGGGCGAAGAAGCATTCACCCTCTTCCAAGCCATGGCCACAGGCCACGGCGGCCTCTCAAGCATACATGGCGACTCTGTGCTGGCGTCAATTCGGAGGCTCGAGTCTGCTCCACTCAACATTCCCAGGACTCTTCTGCCCACCCTGAATCTGATCGGAATCACACAACGCTTGCGAATCGAAGGCCGGCCGGTCCGCAGACTCACACACATGGCAGAAGTGTTGGGCATTGACGCTAGCTCGGGTGAACTTGACCTAAACGATGTTTTTCGCTGGGATCCTAGAACGGACACCTTTTCATATTCGGGAAGAAGCCACACCATTGAGAGGCTAGCCGAACGTTCAGGGCAACAACTCGACCGTGTTCAGGAAGAAATCCGTCATAGAAAGACTGTGCTAGAGTACCTGGCCAAGAGAAATGTGCGTAGATACCAAGACGTCGGCGCTTTGATAAGGGACTATTATTCTGACCCTGACAAAGTGTATGAGAGGGCGAGATTAGGTCTATTAGGTGAATAAGTTTGAAGGCCCCGAAACTGAAAATCTCTAGGCAAGCCGTTAAGGCCGTTAAACGGTCGAAGGTTGAAGCGGCCGAGAAAACACCCTCGCCGCTTAAGGCACCTTGGCTCTTGGCTTATCGGTATTTGGGGCTCAAGATTCAGAAGGCTCTCCCATACTTCGCCGAAACGGGGATTACGATGCAGAGGGCTGCAATCAAGATCAGCCTACAGGCGTATGTGAGTATGCTCATGCTCCTTTCGGGCGTGTCCACGATTGTTTCATTCGGGGTGGTGGCAACTCTCGTCATAGTCGCAGGTGGGGCGGCATGGCTTGCAATCTTATACGCCTTCGGCGCGGCTGTTGGTCTGGGCGCTGTGGTCTTCGCGATCCTATACTTCCTGCCCAGCCTTCTGGCCTCAAGTCGAAGGAAACGGATGGAGCTCGAATTGCCTTACGTGGCCAGTCACATGTCGATTCTGGCTACCGCAGGGATTCCTCCAACTCGAATGTTCAAGCTTCTAGAAGACTCGAAGACAACGCCTGAGGTCGCATCCGACGCAAACGAAGTAGTACGCGATGTCGAGGTCCTAGGGCAGGATATCATGACCGCATTGGAATTGGAACGGGATCGTTCACCGTCACGAGTCTTTTCAGACGTCCTCGAAGGCCTCGTTGCTACAATAAGGTCGGGCGGAAACATGAAGAGCTACCTCCTCGACGCAACACACACCATAATGGACCTGAGAAGAATCGCCGCAAAACAACTAATCGAATCCCTAGCTGTGTTCGCGGAAACGTACGTCACCCTCATGATCGTTTTCCCATTGCTAATCATCGTAATGTTCTCAGTCATGGCCCTTATCGGAAGCGGCCTTGGAGGCATGTCGGTGACAGTGATGATGAGTTTCGTAACATATGGAATCATTCCAATCTGCGGAATGGCGGTCATAGTAATGCTGGATTCGATGCTCCAGGAGGATTGAAATTTGCCCAAGATTGATCCGAAAGAGAAGAAATTAGTCGGCATCGTTTCAGCGACATTAGGAGTTGTCATGGCAATCCTCAGTCTGTTGGCCTATTTCGTCTTTCACTTCCAAGGATTACCGTTTGATTGGGACCAGCTCCTGATTCTCGCATTAATGGTAGCCATTTTTCCAACGGCGGCCGTTGAATACCTTGATCTGAGTTGGCAGCGAGGCATCGACAAGAACATCCCGCGTCTGTTGCGCGAAATCGCTGAATCCGGTAAAACAGGACTAACCCTCGTAAGGGCCGTTGAGGTCTCGGCGGACAGAGATTACGGTCCACTTACCCCTGAACTGAGACAAATGGTGGCACAGATCTCTTGGGGGGGCAGCCTGGAAGAAGCCTTACAAAGCTTCGCCGTACACGCCCGCACAAAACTAGCAAAGCGAGTCGCCGACTTGATAGCGGAAGTTGCACGTTCAGGCGGGGACACGCAAGAAATCATGGAGCAACTGAACAAGCATATCGGTGAACTGCAGAGCATAGACCGTGAAAGATACACGCAGATGCGCCCGTACGCAGCTGTCGTTTACATCGCATTCGGGGTCTTCCTGTTCACGGACGTTATGTTGGTTCGCTCGTTCTTCACGCAAATCCTTCAGCTGCAGAACTCCGTGTTGAACACCGCAGGAGGGTCGTCAACTATATTCGGGGGAATTGCAAATGTGAACATCGGCTTGCTGAAGAAAGTCCTGTTTCATGCTGTGATTATCCAAGCCATCATCGGCGGACTTGTAGCAGGGAAGATGAGCGAGGCAAGGCTTGGTGCGGGACTTAAACACGCCCTAATTCTAATGGTTATTGCTTTCATGATATTTGCAATTTTCGTATGGACGGCGTGATCTGATGAGTAACTGGTTCACACTCATGTGGAGGAATGAATGATGAGAAGGCGTAGGTTGAGACGTTGCCTTGCGGTGAGCACGGTCATAGGAAACATGCTCATGATCCTTATCACGCTCTCTCTGGCAGCGATACTAATCGCTTGGGCAGGGTCATCGTTTGGGGCTTTCAGCGGCGGATCGGGAATCTTCTTCGTTCAAAGACAACAGGCAATGGAGGAAAGGTTTGTAATTGAAGTTGTCAATTTCACTAAGTCGCAGAATTTTATTGACGTTTTTGTTCGCAACGTAGGCGTAGAGCAAATCAACGTCGTTGCAATCTACGCTAATGGTACCGCCTATACACCGACTGGAAACAGAGGATGCACACTCCTCAACGCCCAACCACTCGCGATTGGATCTGTTTGTGATTTCAACATAGTATACACACCGGGTTGGAGCACAGGGAACATCTTCAACATAGTAGTTGCAAGTGGAAGAGGAAACCAAGTGACATACACAGTTAGAGGGCCGTGATGGTGTGTTGAAAATGAGTAAACGTAATTTCAGGTTCAGTCGAAAGGCCGTGAGCACAATGATAGGCGGAATTATAGTGCTCGCTCTGTTCCTTACGGCGCTAACTGCAATGATTGTTGTCAGCCAACAGTACGACTCCTACCAGAGCATAGTAGTTCAGATGGCGCAAAGGGACGTTAACAGGTACTCAGAGAACCTGGCAGCAGTTTACCCGGGCATTATAGTTTCCGGATGCACCTCAGTATGTACCTATATGATCCAGCTCGATAACCTCGGGATTGGGACTCAGATCGCCAGAATATACGTAAACACTACC
>JAHFFU010000075.1 GCA_023247835.1 Candidatus Bathyarchaeota archaeon | reverse complement strand
GGATACCAGCCTAGCGCAGAGACGCTGAAAGAGGTGATCTCAAAGAAAACCAAGGCAATGATGGTTCTATCACCGGATAATCCAACGGGAAGAATCTTGCATGAAGCGTTTGTGAAGGCTCTAGTGGATCTTGCGCATGATTATGATTTCTGGATCATCAGTGATGACATCTACAAGCACATCATCTACGAAGGAGAACATGTTTGGATTAGTCGCTTTCCCGGGGCAAAAGAGCGCACCATCACAGTTTGCAGTTTCTCCAAAGAAGCCAGCATACCCGGTTTACGGTTAGGCTACACACTTGCTCCAAAGGAAATAATTGACTCAATGGAGAAAATGCAACAATACAGCACATTAGCGCCCGATAGCCTGGGACAGTTCGCTTTAGTGAAGTTCCTCAAAGAAAACATGAAAGAACCATACCTCAAGAACACTGTAATACCATACTACGTTAAGAGACGGGACTTCATGGGAAAAATGCTGCAGACTCACCTGCCACTAGCTAGAACAGTCACGCCCGCTGGGGCCTTCTATTACTTCGTCGACATGCGTCCATACTTGTCTAAACTGAAACTCAACGAAGAGGAATTTGCTGCGAAGCTACTGAGGGCGACGGGAGTTGCTGTGATACCCGGCCGGTTCTTCGGCGACAACGGAAGCGGACATGTTCGATTGACGTTCGTCAGCGAATCTGAAGAGCGAATTGAATTGGGCTTCAGGAAAATTTCGGAATTTATTGCAGGGAGCGAACGCTAGTCCCGCGCTTTGTGCCAGAACCACAACAACACCGCCGAGTGAGAACTCCCATATCCTCACATCTCCGAAGCGTCGCCTTAGATTTGTTGCAAAGTCACTTGCTTTTGGATCCGATTCGTGACAGGTACGCCCTGACGCCACCCCAGCCCTTGTCAGTCTTGGATCTTACAATGGCGAAGGCGTCTTTTCCGCTCAGTGCGCGCGGTTCTTCCCCTGTCACCTCGCGAATCATGAAACGTGCTGCGCTCAGAACTTCGCCGTTCAGGTCGGCTTCAGCAGAATCTCCGAGGTGGCAGATCAGGGCTTCAATGGTCATTGGCCCTATCGGGCCATACTGTCGACCGTGACTCGCGGCCACAACATGGACGGCATCAACGGGAAAGCCCCGGCGAATGAGTTCCGCGCTCGCCAAGGTCAGGTGGTCCACGCGTTCAGCCAGGGGCGAGGGGCGGTATCTTCCGTCTTCGGTCCGTGAGTACGTGGCAGGTTTGAAGATGTCGTGAAGTAGTACTCCACAAAGAACCAGATCGATGTTTACTCTGCACTTGTAGATTCCACGCACTATTCGGGACAAGCTCGTGCAGAGTTCGTATAGCGCCAATGTATGTTCGACAAAACCACCAGGATAGTTGTGATGGTGTCGAATACTCGCTGGGGAATTCTCGATTGACATTCCCGAGAAGGTCTTACCTCCGATCTTGACGGTAGGGTTTTCGAGAAGAGCGTAGACTTTCTTTCGGAGCTTTCTATCTTTGATCTTGTTTACAAGGCTCAGCAAACGTTTGTCCAAAGGAATCACTGCTTCACTTGGTGCCTTGGGAAATAAAGTTGGGCTATGTGCGTTTGCGACGTGGGACAAGGTTGCGGCCGATTAGATTTTATTGAATAGGTTTTTCCATAGGCGCATTAGTGGCGCCTGCTCAAGGCCAGTGCGCTAAGAAGGTCATTGATAGTTGGAGTACAAGTGGACGGTTCTGACAGTTACTACTGTTGGAATTTTCATGGCCACTCTTGACGCGAGCATTGTCGTCGTGGGGCTACCCACGATTATCGGTGATCTCAACACTTCGCTATTTGCGGGGATCTGGGTAATCACGGGCTATAGGCTCATGATTACAATCCTCTTGGTTACGATAGGTCGAATTGCCGACATATTCGGGAGGGTTAAGCTGTACACCTCCGGCTTCGCGGTATTCACGTTTGGTTCGGCTCTGTGCGCCCTTTCGCCGACAGCGGAAATTTTGATCGTCGCTAGACTGATTCAGGGATTCGGTGCCGCACTTCTGTTCGTGAACAGCATGGCCATAGTGGTCGACGCGTTTCCCGGAGCTGAGTTGGGGACTGCAATAGGTATCAATCAAATGGCGATCAATGCGGGCACGATAGTAGGCTACACCCTAAGCGGAATCATGATTGGGTTATTTGGGTGGCGGTCCATATTCTGGATCAACATCCCGGTCGGAATTTTCGGCACAATTTGGTCACACAGGCGTCTCAAGGAACTCTACGGAAGGGTGGAGGAGGAGAGGTTCGATTATATCGGCGCCGCGCTGTTCTCAACGGCTCTAACGGTCGTTCTTCTCGCGTTGACTCTTGCTGATCCGCGTTCCGTAATCACCCAAGGCCTTCTAGTCTCGAGTCTCATCTTGTTCATAGTCTTTCTTGCTCATGAGGGGCGAGTCGACCAACCTGTCTTAGACCTTAGCCTTCTCAAAATTCGTCTCTTCACAGCCGGGAACCTTTCGAATCTACTTAATGGTTTAGCGTTTGCTGCGCTAGCGTTTGAACTGACGCTATACTTCGAGTTGGTTAAAGGATACAGCGCCTTTCACACGGGCCTCGCACTCATCCCGATGGACTTTACGTTGATCGTGATCGGGCCAATTAGCGGGCGGCTCTCCGACAAATATGGAGGGCGAGGATTAAGCACACTTGGCCTCGCAGTAACGAGCATAGCGCTCCTAATCTTCAGTACATTCTCAATCGATACTAACGTGGCCACCATAACCGGTGCTCTGGCTCTGGCAGGTTTCGGCATCGGCCTCTTCAGATCGCCCAATGCGAGCTCCGTCATGGGGTCTCTGCCACCCGAGAGACGTGGCATCGGCGCTGGCGTGCGGAGTACAATACTCAACACCAGCATGGTCGTCAGTATTCCATTGGCGCTTGCGCTAATGACGGCAGTTATGCCATATGATAGGTTGGCTGTCGTTGTTACCGCAACGACGTTAGGGAGTCAATCCGAGGTTCTGCAATTGTTGGATGCGATCAGGTACTCGTTCTATGCTTTTGCGGCGATCAATGGATTTGCTGTAATCGTTTCGTTCCTGAGAGGGGAGAGGCAGAGAACGAAATCTACTGGCGTAATTGAGGAACTGTCACCTGATTAGGAGCAGGCGCCCCAGCTACACTCGGGGCATATGTAGCAGCCTTCTTGGAACACGACTTGGCTTTGGCATTGAGGGCAAAGTTTGAGTTGTTCGCTGATGCCCTGAGAAGCGCCAACTAAAGGCACTGCCAAGAGCTTTGGTGCGCGCGGAGCCTGTTCTTCCTGTGTGGCCTCATGTTCTTTGGTTGCTTCGTGCTTTTTGCGCGGTGCCACGAGGACTTGGCCTTTGATAGAAGTGTCCCTGAACACGGTCACATCCTTGCAACCTAGCTTGTAGGCGAGCAGGTATGATTCCCGCATGTCTTCGACTGTTGCGTTAGCGGGGAAGTTGTTAGTCTTTGAGATAGAAGAGTCCGTCCATCTCTGGAACGCAGCCAAGGCCCGTATGTGGTCCTCTGGGCGAATGTCCAGCGCGGTTACGTAGACTCGCTTCATGTCTTCAGGGATGTAGCTGATTCTCTGGATTGAACCGCCATGATCGTTCACATCCCTAAGTAGGTCATCGCCGAACAACCCTTCCTCAGTCATGACGCGTTCGAACACCGGGTCAATATAGTAGAAGCTTCCAACCTTGACATGCTTCTCAAAAACCATAGAGTATACGGGCTCCATTCCGCTGCTGCATCCAGCGATCATCGAGATGCTGCCGGTCGGGGCGATTACGGTGGTGTACCCATTCCTTACACCGTTCTGCCTGACCATTTCAGCCACTTTGTCCCAATCGAAATGCCACAATTTTCGATCCAAGAACCCTGCGAAGGGTAGCTTTCCTTCCGGGTAGAAACTCTTGTCGTAGTATGGCACGGGGCCTCGTTCTTTCGCGAGTTCAATTGATGCAAGCTTCGAGTGGTAGTTGATAAACTCCATTAGCTCCTCCATGAACTTGCGGCCTTCATCGCTATTGTATGGTGAACGAAGTTCGAAGAGTAAGTCCGCCAGCCCCATTACTCCTAGCCCTATCTTCCGTGTCGCGAGAGTCATCTCCTCAATCGCCTTCAGTGGGAAGTTGTTCACGTCAATGACGTTGTCGAGAAATCTCGAACCCAGATAGACTGCTTCCCGTAACCCATCCCAATCAACCGTGACTTTTCCGTTATCATCACGCGTCGCGAAGGCCCACACATTGATGCTGCCCAAATTGCAGGACTCATTAGGATAGAGCAGAACCTCACCGCATGGGTTTGTTGTGACTATCGGGCCGAGATGTTTGAGGAATGGATTGTACTGGTTCACGTGGTCGAAGAAAATTACGCCTGGTTCAGCGCTCTCCCACGCTTGGTACACTACCATGTCGAACAGTAGGCGCGGGTTGACTTCACGGACCACCTGGCCTGTTCTCGGGTTGACGAGTGGATATGGTTTATTGTTGTTGTAGGCGTCCCAAAAGTCCGGCATTAAGAGAACTGAAATGTTGAAATTTCTTAGGGCCCTGTTGCCTTTCTTCGCCGTTATGAATTTCTCAATGTCGGGATGATTGCTGTTAAGCATGCCCATATTGGCGCCGCGGCGGATCCCACCCTGCTTTATCACATCCGTCATCGTATCGAAGAGCATCATGAAGCTGATTGGGCCGGATGCTACTCCCGAGGTTGAGCTTACGTAATCTCCTTCGGGTCTTAGTTTCGAGAAGTTGTAGCCCATGCCTCCGCCGGCCTTGAAGACCACGGCAGTTTGTTTCAAGGTCTCCATGATGCTTTCTATGGAATCGTCCACACCCAGAACAAAGCATGCAGAACCCATTCCAAGAACGTTTCCGAAATTGGCGATGGCGGGGGTATTGGGCATAAACTTCCTGGAAACCATCAGCTCGTAAAACGCGTTTACAGATTTTTCATATTTGTTGAAGAATCCTGTCTTTAGCATCTCGAAGAAGTGTGACCATGAGACCTTCACAGCGCCTTCGCGGTTAAAGCGGTCGTACATTCGCTTCAATGCTTCGAGATGGTATTGGTTAAGCGCGTACTTTCCAATGGTGACCTTTTCGCGGAATTGAACTGGGTCAAAACTTTCTTGCTGGTGCGCCTTCTGTTTCTTGTTGATATCGTAAATTTCGCTGTCGTAGAGCACATCTGGTAGAGCTGCGTGGACTGCGATTCTCGTGAAGAGCTGTTTCGGCGTCTCTATGAGTTTCCCCGTTTCGTCCTTTTTCAGATATCTGGCCTTGAGAACTCTGAGGGCGTTTAGGTCGAACACCTTGTCGACTTCATCGATCATTTCTTTCTCGAGAACACGTTGTTTTTCGCGCCTAATCTCAGCCCTTTTCTGCCTGTAGATTATGTACGCCTTGGCGACTTTTGCTTGCCCGTTTTCAACTAGGGCTCTTTCTACTACGTCTTGAACATCTTCGACTGCCGGAATCGCTTCTGCACCGTACTTTTCGTCAAGGATCTCAACGACGCGGGTTGAAAGGGAGTCGGCTAGGGTACGGTCTCTGCTGCCTGCTGCGACTATTGCTTTGTAGATTGCGTTTGTAATCTTCTCCTTGTCGAATGGGGCGATGCGCCCATCACGCTTTCTTATCTGGGTGATTTTCAAGTTCGCAGTAATCCTACTCGAAACCTCAACGTGGCTTACCAATTTGGTCTTTGCCTCACAAAAGGTGGGGAACTCCTAATTGTTGCTTCATGTACTTTAATAGTTTTCGACAGAATTGTATAAAATATTGTACCAGCCAGCGGTGGGAATGCATCGCGGTGCTCAACGCCCTTTGGGACTTCAACTGGAGATAGAGCGAGGTACGGTCCCC
>JAHFFU010000074.1 GCA_023247835.1 Candidatus Bathyarchaeota archaeon | reverse complement strand
CGCGTGAGCACACTTACGGTCTCGACTTCCACGTAGTAATCTTTCGTCGTAAATAACGTCGGATCGATGAGGTATGCTGCCGCCATTGGATCGTGCAAGTGTATGACGCCGAATCTGCTCTTCCATTGACGTGTGATCTTGACGACCAACTCGGATGTAGGTGATTTCGATTGCTCGATCTTTTCGTATAGTCCCTTGTTGACTATGGCCGACGGGTCCGTTGTGACGTCGAGGCCGATTGCGGTTATGGGGATTCCTGACTTGAAGACTACGTCAGCGGCTTCTGGATCTACCCATATGTTGAATTCGGCAACTGCGTTCGCGTTCCCGTAACCGTACGGAGTGAGTGCGTACGCGCCTCCCATCATTACGAGTTCGCGGACATTCTTGGCGAAGGTCGCATCATGCAAAAGTGCCATGGAGATGTTCGTTAGCGGTCCAATGGCTAAGATCGTAATCCTCCCAGGGTCCTTACTTACTTCCTCAAGGAGCAGGTCAACTGCGTGGCGTCGATCAGGTTGAAGCTTCGGTACTAGAAGGTTCGAGTCGCCTAGACCATCATTTCCAAAGAAACCAAGATCTCCTTCAAGATTTCTCACGAGCGGCTTAGCAGCACCTTTAGCAACGGGGATCTTGGTTTGCCCAAGCGCTTCAAGAATTCTGAGCGCATTGATGCAGGTCTTGTCGACAGTTGTGTTGCCACACACAGCGGTAACCGCACGCACTTCGAGTTCAGGCGAGCGAACCGAAAGAAGAAGGGCTAGTGCATCGTCAACCCCGGGATCGGTATCGATGATGATGGGTCTACGAATCATTTGTTCTCCCTATCAAACTGCACACTAATGCCAATATGAGTTACCGATAGGCTAAGGGGTCGCCAAGCGTCTTATCAGACAAGCTCACCATAGGCCTCAAACTGGGGGTGACTAACTGTTTGGCGGATCCGATCATAAATGTCACGCACTTAGCCTTTCGCTACCTTGCCCGAAGTGATTGGGCCCTGAACCAAATCACGATGAGTGTGAAAGAAGGAGAATTTGTCGGCATAACCGGGCCTTCTGGTGCCGGCAAATCGACATTCTGCCTTTGTTTGAACGGACTCATACCGCACGTATTGGAGGGGTCTATGAAAGGCTTGGTCGTAGTAGATGGCGTTGACACGCGCCGAGTTCAAGTCGCCGAAATGTCAAACCTTGTCGGTCTAGTGTTTCAGGACCCTCGTTCACAGCTTACCGGATCGGCTATGACGGTTGAGGAGGAAATAGCATTTGGCCTACAGAATCTCGGAATCCCTCGCGAAACCATGAGACAAAGAATCTCTGAAGCTCTCGTAACGGTCGGTCTTTCAGGTCTTGAAAAAAGATCGCCTTTCGAACTTTCAGGTGGTGAGCAACAGAGACTTTCTCTGGCTACGGTTGTTGCAATGCGTCCTAAGATTATGGTCCTCGATGAGCCCACTGAGATGCTTGATCCAGAGGGTGCGTTTTCTGTGATGAAGGCAATCCATTCGATTCATGAAAAATATGCAATTACAACAGTCTTCGTGAGCAACCAGCCGGAGTTGTTAGTCAGGCATTCCCAAAGGATCATCATATTCAGTAACGCTCGAATGGTCTCCGAGGATACGCCAAGGGATTTCTCGAATAAGGTAAGCTTTCTCGAAAGGATGGGAGTCCGGCCTACACAGATTGCCCAAGTGGTTTCCTCGCTGAGCGAAAAAGGCCTTTGGGAAGATGATTTTCCCTTGGACGAGGAGCAAGCTGCGAAGATAATCGAAAGAAAGCTTAAAGGTCGACCAAAGTGACGACCGCGATTTCCGCCCAGCATGTCACGTTCCGATATCCCAAGGGTAACGTGGCTCTCAGCGATGTTAGTCTCGAAATCGGTGTGGGTTCAGTTGTTTCGTTGATAGGAAGAAATGGGTCTGGAAAAACGACCCTTGCAAAACACTTCAACGCGTTACTCAAGCCATCATTGGGTGAGGTTACCGTTATGGGGCAGAACACCAAAGAGAAGACGGCCAGTGAGATGGCACGTTTTGTTGGCTTCGCGTTTCAGAATCCGGAGGATCAGCTCTTTGAATCGTCCGTGTACGATGAAGTCGCCTTTGGTCCGAGGAATCTCGAGAGAAATAAAGAAAACGTAAATCAACGAGTGCACTCCGCGCTAGAAACGGTAGGCCTGTCGTCTATACTGAAAGAGCACCCCTACAATCTAACCTATGGGCAAAGAAAGATGCTGTGCATCGCATCCGTACTGGCCATGGACCCGGCGGTCGTGGTTCTCGACGAACCGAACGCAGGCCAGGACTATTTTGGAATGCTCTCACTGGGTTCCATAATTCACCAACTAAAAGCAAAGGGGAAAACTTGCGTGCTGATTTCACACGATATCGAATTCGTCGCCAAACACTGCGACCAGACCATACTAATGGAGGACGGAAAAGTGCTTGTTCACGACTTAACTAGAAATGTGCTTTCGGAGGGTGTAAAGCTGGCATCGAGCGCGGTGGTAGCTCCCCAGGTAACACGACTTGCCGCGAGGCTCTCACATTTCGGTATAAAGCGTGACATTATTACCGTGGAAGAGATGGTGCAAACACTAATCCAGTACTTTCAAGGAAATTGATAACTGGCGCACAATGGTTATTTATACTAATTCTCGAACACTTTGTGGATGAGCCCTCAATGACAGAAATGAAGCGAACGCGGTTCAAACTCGAGTTCTCGTCATTCGGAATCGCCATGATCCCTCTTATGATCGGAATAAACGTGGTTTCGGCTTATCTCGCAGCGAATAGCCCTATTTGGGGTGACACGATAGGTTCCCAGCTGGCCGGAGTAATCATCGGACCTATCAATGGTTCAGTAGTTGGAGCCTTAACGAATGTGTTCAAGTGGGTCACCTTCGACCCTTACGCCCTACCCTACGCGATTGTCAACGCAGCCATTGGGCTCATTGCTGGCGCGTGCGCGCTTCTTGGTCTAGTTAAACCACAGCGTACAAAGTCACAAGCCCTTCGCGCCATTCTCGTCGGAATTTTGCTCGCGGTCACGGCCACTCTGATCTCAACACCACTAAACGTGTCCCTGTACGGAGGAACCACAGGCAAAGCTTGGGTGGACGCGATTTTCGCCGGACTACTTGCATCTGGATGGCAGGTCTTCCCAGCCTCGATGACGGCCGAGTTCATATCCGACATCACGGACAAGACCATAACCTTCTTCATCTCTTGGGTGATTTACACGAAGGTCCCACCTCAGTTTCTGAAGACCATGCGTCGATAAGGCAGCACCGCCGTGTCCATTCATACGTTATACCTTCCACGCAATTCACTGATACACAGGCTGGATCCAAGGACAAAGGTCGCAGTCTGGCTTTTCATTGCTGCCCCAGCAATCATATCCAACAGCATACTCATTTCCGCAGCCATGTTTTGCATCACGCTTCTACTCTCCTTCATCGGGGAAGTAGCTGTTCCATACGCGAAGAACATTGCAAAGGTGACGCTGCCCGTCTTCGTTCCAATCATACTGATTCAGGGACTGTTTTACCCGGGTGGAAGGACCCCAATCATGTGGCTTACGCCTGCTTTTAGTTTCAAGGTGGAGGGGATTGCATTTGCTATTCTCCTCGTCACACGCCTGCTTGCCATTTTTGGCGGAGCATATTTGCTCAATCTCACTACATACCCCGGCGACCTAATGGCCTCTATGCTGAAATCTGGATTGCCCCTGAACATTGCGTACCCGCTGTTCTCTGCACTCCAAATAGTCCCAACGATAGAATCGAGGCTTCAAAGCATAATTGAAGCTCAGACGTCAAGGGGGCTGAAGTTACAGAAGGTCAGTCTCCTACAAAAACTGAAGAATTTCGTTCCGCTCCTAACGCCTTTGCTTCTTGGAGCAATAGAAGAGGCCTACAGGCGGTCGATAGCACTTGAGGCAAGGGGTTTCTCGTCGAAGGTTAAGAAAACCTTCTTACGCGATCTGAAGATTCGGCCACTTGATATCATCTTTATCACTCTAACCGTCACATTTGTCTTGATCGTTTCTGCGACAATTTTCATAGCGACCCCTAGGCCGAACATATGGAACCTCTAAGTCGAAGTGGTTTGCTTTGACACGTAAATTCTCTTAAGCCCGACAGGATTTATCGACCCTATGCTCAAAATTGTCGTCATAGGTGCAATCAATTGGGACGTTAACTTTTTCGTTAGCCGCTTTCCAAAGAAGGGCGAAGAAATTGTCGTAAAAAAAATCACGCGAGTACCGGGCGGCAAAGCCGGAAATGTCGCTGTGGCCGCAGCCAGGTTACTGGGCCCCAACAAGGTTGCAATTCTCGGCGCGCTCGGGAAAGACTCGATCGCTAATGACCAGGTCAAGATCTTTCAGACTGAAGGTGTTGTAGTTGACGGGCTGAAACTCAATCCGGAGGTGGAATCGGGCCAAGCCTATATTGTGATCGTCGATAGCGGAGAAAACGTAATTCACACGTACTTCGGCGCCAACGCCACAATAATGCCCGAAGATTTAGATGCGCCTGAGCGTAGAAAGCTGATCTCAGAGGCATCAGTCGTCACCATAATGGACCCGCCGTTCGAAACCTCGCTAAAGTTGGCGCGTGAAGCTAAGCGTTTGAACAAGGTCGTCGCGTGGGACCCAGGAGTCAAATCCGAACTGGGTTTGGAGAAAGCAGCAGGGCTTCTGGAGAACATAAGCTACGTTGTTGCAAACGAGTCGGAGACAGAGCACTTGACGGGTACAACCGACCATGAATCTGCGGTCAAGAAGTTCCAAGAGATCAACGGAGACTTGAAATTCATCGCTAAACTCGGATCCAAAGGTTCCATCCTCTATCACAGAAAGGATCGACTTTCGGCTGACCCACTGGATTTACACATGCACGGCTTGAAAGTTGCTAACACCGTAGGTTGTGGAGACGCCTTCATTGGAGCCTTCGTTGCAGCCCTGTCAGAGGGTAGATCCGACGTCGAAGCCATGAAATGGGCTAATTGCGCGGGCGGGTTGAAGGCCGCTAGGGCCGAGACACGCGGCAGCCCCGATAGAGAGACGCTACTAAGATATGTTAGATGAATCAGGTAATTGCGCTCCTTTCTCCCACTCCCTGTCAAGGACCGCGTATTGCACTAGGTCCCACCACTCGCCCCTCACAAATTGATGCTCTCTAAGGCGCCCCTCATACTTCATTCCAATCTTCTCTAGAACACGAATCGAGGCCATGTTAGCTGGATCAGCTACAGCCCTAATGCGATGGGCCTTTAGTTTTCGAAAACCGAACGCCAGCAACATGTTAGCGGCTTCAGTGGCGTAGCCCCTCCCCCAAAATCGCTGGTTGAAGCAATAGCCGATCATGCAAACGCCTTTGGCATCATGGACGTGGATGCCGCAACCCCCGATTAAGGGGCTGTTTTCCTTCATAGTTACAGCCAGCTCGTAGTGGATTCGTGGTACGTCGCGTTGATAGGACATCGATCGCTTGACAAAATCCTTGGTGTCCTGTTCTGTGTTAGGACCCCAAGGCATGTAACGAACAACCTGTGGGTCGCTTGCATACTCGTGAACTGCACCCCAGTCCTCTTCCACCCATTCACGCAGAACTAGTCGATTTGTTTCAAGCCTTACCGGATACAACGAAGTCGCCGATATCAGCTGTCACACAATCCGAGGCGTTGTTACTCAGCTATCTTGGCTACCAAGTGGAGGCATCACGCGGCTCCTGCCTTCCTGATCTGTTGCGCTATGAGGGGGGCTACGCTGACCTTGCTTATCTCGCTGGGCACAGTGTCTGTGCCAACAATGCTTTTCACTCCAGCTGCGCGGATCTTGTCCAAGGCGCCACTGGCCAAAATTGGATGCGTACACGCTACGGCAATTTTGTTTGCCCCTTGCCCGACCAATATCTTCGCTGCTTCAACGAT
>JAHFFU010000073.1 GCA_023247835.1 Candidatus Bathyarchaeota archaeon | reverse complement strand
GAACATTGCGCCGTAGGCGAAGATTGTAACGTCTTCTCCGTCACGGGCGACATTGGCCTTGCCTATTGGAACCGTGTAATCCTCATCGGGCACGTCTCCTCTGACGGTTCTGTAGATCTTCTTGGGTTCGAGGAACATTACAGGGTCAGGATCCCGGAGTGCCGCCGTGAGGAGCCCCTTCGTGTCGTATGGTGTTGCAGGAATGATAACCTTCAGTCCTGGTGTGTGAACGAAGAAAGCTTCAGTGCTTTGCGAATGGTAATGACTACCTCTAATGCCACCCCCATATGGCGTTCGGATCACAACCGGCACGGTGAATTGGCCTCCAGAGCGATACCTGAACTTAGCGAGTTCACTTTGGATCTGGTCGAACCCGGGATAGATGAAATCCAGGAACTGGATTTCCGCGACAGGCTTCAAACCATAGAGAGCCATTCCGATTGAAACGCCGATAATTCCAGACTCAGCGAGCGGCGTGTCGATCACGCGGTTAGGCCCATACTCCTGAAGCAGGCCCTCTGTTGCGCGGAAAACGCCTCCATTGACACCTACATCCTCGCCAAGCAACACTATTTTGTCGTTACGTTTCATCTCATCTCGGAGCGTGCGGTTCACAGCTTGGACGATGTTGAGGGTTGTCATCATCTACTCCTTCCGGCCTTTCTCTTCTTGTAGTTGGCGCAGTTGTTCTTCGAGGTGCCAAGGCATGTCGGAGTATACGTCTGTGAAGAGTGTTTCAAGAGCTGGACGCGGGATCTTCTCTGCATACGCGATAGCTTCGTCTATTTCATGGTTGGTGTCTTCTTGCGCCTTCTTCTCATCTGATTCGCTCCAGATTCGCTTCTTTTCCAAGTATCTGCGAAATCTTGTGATGGGATCTCTCTTCTGCCATTCCTCAAGCTCCTCCTTAGTCCTGTAACGCGTTGGATCATCAGACGACGAGTGTGGCCCCATCCGGTAGGTCACAGCCTCAATCAGGGTGGGGCCTCCGCCTTTGCGAGCTTTCTCCACGGCATCTTCTACTGTGCGATAAACGGCTAGAACGTCGTTTCCATCGACTCGGACTCCGTCGAAACCATACGCTTTAGCTTTGATGGCGATGGTTTCAGAGCTGGTCTGTCTTTCAACTGGGAGAGATATAGCCCAATGATTATTCTGGCAGAAGAATATCGTCGGAGTCCTGAAGACACCTGCGAAGTTCATACCTGCGTGGAAATCGTTCTCTGAAGTTGCACCGTCCCCGAAGTAGACCAGGGTGACGATGGGATCTCCTCTGATCTTTGCAGCCAGCGCTGCGCCCACTGCATGGGGAATCTGTGTGGCGATGGGTGCTGAGCCTATGACGAAGTTTATGGATTTCAAGCCGTAGAGGTTCGTTATTTGCCTTCCTTTCTCCAGATCTTCCGCATTGGAGAAGTATTGGTTCATCACTTGTTTCAGTGTTGCTCCGCGAAGGAGCGCAGCTCCGATTTCCCGGTATGCTGGAAAGACCCAATCTTCAGGTTTTAGAGCATAGGCGCTTCCGATTTGGCATGCTTCCTGCCCAAGTGAACCTATGAAGAATCCAATCCTGCCTTGACGTTGAAGTTGAAGCCCACGAACGTCCAGATTTCTTACCAGAACCATTAGTCTGTAGAGTCTTCTCAACTCATCCTTCGAAATTTGAGGCTCTATCTCTTCGACAACCTCGCCTGTGGGCTTGATTACCTGCAATAGCTCGACAGTCAAAATTTGGGGCCCCTGGGGAGCTGTTCGAAACTATCGGGAAACTCGGACCAACGCTTGTAAATCTTGCCCTTCCAGCGACGCATCTTGAATACAAAGCTGCCGTGAGAGATGCTGCTTTGCGTCCTTAGGTTTTCGGAGCTTGAAGCGTCTGCTCTAATTCAGATGGAGCATCTGTAATCTCTAGAAGGTGAAACTTCTAGTAATGACATCGACGCCGCTCGAGTTCGTGATTTTGCTTCCCAAGAATAATATTGGGATTATCGCTAGGGCGCTGAACCCAAACCCGAAATAATCATGTATTAAGGTCCAGGGAAGTAATTGATGTGAGTACAGGACAAGCTCCAAGACAATTCTCGTCAGATTCGCAACATACAGACTCAATAATGCGGCCGCAACTGCCAGAACTCTTCTGGCCTTGCGGACCCTTGGCATGAGGGTGAAGAAAATGGAAACGGGGACCAGTGCTTGAACACCTGTGCATTCACGGGTGAGCTGAAAACCGTTAACCAACACATCGCTGCCTTGGCTTTGTATAGCCACGTCGTAACCTACGCTGCGAAGGATGCTTGCTACATTCTCTGCGGTCCAGATCTGGAGCGAATAATAATTCGGCACATAAATCAGCAGAAGCGACAGAACCGCAACCAATGTCAGATATGCTACTAAGCGAATCGTTCTGTGCATGATCATACAGGATCGAATTGTAGTGAGAGAAAAATGGGGTAGCCGGGGCACGTTTACGTCTCCGGCTAATTTGCTTCCTTGGATTTTCGTTTTCTCAGTATCGCCGAGGCTCCTAACCAGAGCAGAGCACCCACTAGTACTGCTTCTATTGGAAAGCCGGGTATGGCTGCTGGGGAAGTTGTTGAGCTCGATCCGCTCACAGTTACTGTGATGGTCTGTGAGACATCTGGACTGAGGGGGCTGTGGTCAGTGTTAACTAGTTGTAGCTTGATCGTGTGACTTCCTGGCATGAGTTCTATGAACGGAATGGGGTTTAGAGTGGTCCATAGTCCGTAGTATGATCCGTCAAGGATGATGTGTACGTGTCCTGTGTTTAGCGCTTTAGGTTGGCCGATCGGGTCGGTTGGGTAGAAGTTGTTCACTGCAAACGATGCGACGAAGGAGGGACCGACGGTTGTTGCTGAGTTCAAGGCGCCCGCGGGTGAGAGTATAGTAAGGCCTGGTGCACCTTGCGGAGCGGAAGTCACCTGAACCGTCACGGAGGCGCTGATGTCTGGGTTGAGTGGAGTATGGTTGTGGTTAACGAGTTGCAGCTTTATCGTGTGCTGTCCTGCGGGGACATCGTTGAAAGGTATCCCTTCCGGTTGTGCCCAAAGAGTTCTGTATACACCGTCAAGGAAAACGTGCATATGGCCCATGTTAGGCTGGTTTGTCTGCCCCACAATGCCTGGATTGACGAAAGCGAAGTTGAAAACTGCGAAGGATACAACGAAACTGGGTGGGACGACCGTACTATTGTTGAGTAGTCCGCCCGGCGATAGGATCGCTAGGCTCGGCGCCGTATCGGCATGAGCAATTGGAGCCGTTGCACTGACGAGCACTGCCAGAACTAGAAGTGCGATTGGAAGCTTGGCTAGAGTTCTTTTCGTTACATGCATTTTTGATCAAACGGCAACAGCGATAGTTTTTCATATTAAGCGGTTTTTCCGATTCAATAGGAAATCTCTTCAGTATCTGTTCAGAATTGATGAGGGGTTCCGCGGAGCAAACAACACTTGGCGTATCCAGACGTTCACTTGAAACGTGTTCTCTGGTACCTAATCGGTGGTACTAGAGGCGGCCCCATGCGCGGAAGAATAATCTCGATTTTGAAAGAACGCCCCCTGAATGCAAATCAGCTCGCCGAACGTTTGAACGTAGACTACCGCACGATACAACACCACCTGAAGGTTTTGCAGGAGAATCAGCTCTTGGTTATTTCACAGGAAGGAGCCTACGGAGCCCTCTATTTTCTCACCCCGAGGCTTGAAGAAGCTTGGGAATTGTTCTTGCAGATTTGGAGTCAAACTGGAAAAAAGTAGATAAGGAATCCGCTGGCATGGAGAGGTGAGAGAGCATGGCAATATGGGTCTGGGCCAGTGCATTGGTTGCTTTTGTTAACATAGCCATGACTTCCGCTCTACTGTACGTCTACGTTCAGAACTACCGGGACATTGCATCGCCTTTTACAATGGGCCTCTTGCTTTTCGGTCTGCTCTTTGTCATTACGAACTTGGCTATCATAGGTTTGTGGCTATTTCTCTTCATGTCTCCAACCGCAGCGAGTATTGCGGAGCAGGCGTTTGCCTACATGTTCTTCGTGAATCTGGGTGAAGCGCTTGCCATCGCAAACCTGCTCAGGGTCACGTGGAAGTAGCAGCCATTCACTGACAACGTCAATTGGGGGCCGCTGACCTATTCTTCTGGACCAATGCTTCCACAAAGAATTCTCCGGCCCTGTATGAGCTCCGAACTAAGGGTCCGGAGGCTACGTAAAGAAATCCCAATTGCTCAGCCAACCGTTTGTAGTATTCGAAGCGCTCAGGCGACACGTATTCGCTCACGGGAATATGTCCTTTGGAAGGTCGGAGATATTGTCCTAGAGTTAGAATGTCCACATCTACTTCCCGCAGATCTTGCATGGTTTTGTGCAGATCGCTCTCAGTCTCGCCCAAGCCGAGCATGATTGAAGACTTCGAATAGCCCTTCGGATTCAATTCTTTGATGGCCATGAGCACTTTGAGCGATTGCGTATAGGTTGCTCTCGGGTCGCGAACTCTGGGCGTCAGAGGTTCCGTGGTCTCAATGTTGTGAGCTATCACTTCAGGACCTGCATCTACGATCTTTCTAACGTCATTGATGTTTCCTTGGAAGTCTGGAATGAGCACCTCAACGATCACTTCGGGATCGTGTTGCTTGATGGCTTTGATTGTGGCGGCGAAATGAGCGGCGCCTCCATCTGGGAGATCGTCGCGGTCGACGGAGGTTATCACAACATACCTCAGGCCTAGATCTGCGATAGTCTGGGCGACGTTTAGGGGCTCGAAAACATCAAGTTGGCCATGTGGGTTTCCACTCTTAACCATGCAAAATCGGCAACCTCGAGTGCAGGTGTCCCCCATGAGCATGAAAGTGGCCGTCCCACCCCCCCAGCACTCAGCGACGTTGGGACAGTGGGCCTCCTCGCATACCGTATGCAGGTTGTGCTGCCCAAGAATTGTCTTAATTTTCTCGTAATTTTCGCCAGTTGGGTACCGTACGCGTAACCATTCGGGCTTCCTGATGCTGGACGTTTGTTGAATCTGCACGTGGCCTGTGTATCGTGGCATTGTGAAACCCGATTGTGATAGGTAGCGTTACTCTAAGCTATTGGGTTTTACTTTGATAATAAGGGCAGCGATCAGGGAACGTCATATTTTGAATCCGAAGGCTTCGGCGAAGGATTCTACCTTTCTGAAATTGTTCATGAACTCGATGCCTTTCTGGGTTAAGCCGTAGAGTTTGTCATCGGTTCCGCTCTCCTGTATCACTCCCAAGGTCTTCAGTTCCTCAAGGTATTTGATTAATCTGTCATGAGAGAGGTTAGCCCCGTACAGGATCCTTGTAGGTTTCGCTTCGTTATTCTCACGTTGAATCACACGCATAATGTCTACGTATATTCGGAATTGCGATCGATATTTTGCGGCAGGCTTGGCCGCTAACCCTGGTTCGCTCGGAATCACGATGGTTGATTCACCCGGAG
The DNA here is from genome assembly GCA_023247835.1 of Candidatus Bathyarchaeota archaeon. The sequence continues at coordinate 483 of JAHFFU010000073.1, read as the reverse complement.
CAGCATCGCTAGCAGCAATAGGAACCCAAATAGTTGAGCAATATGCGCCATCGGAAAGAAGATTGGAAATAGGATAAACATGAGAAAGAAGAAGTGGGCCAACGCAAGTGAGACGAATGCACTGAAGACGAGCAGCGAGTTTGTCGTTTTGTTTACTCCGTAGTTCATCGCTGTTTGAAACGCGATGTAGACGAGCAGTACGATGAGAATCAATTCAGCAAATGCGTTCCGTTCAAAGAAGAGTGCCGAGAGCACTGCAGTCGCCGTTGTGAATTGAACGGCGGCGTTTCGGGTCTGTTGAAGGTAGACGAAGACCAAGAGTCCATAGGCTATCAGTTGTGCGATGAAGTTTATCGTGTAGCCCAAGGCGTAAAGAAACAGCAATCCTCGATAGAGTTGTGAAAACAGAGCAACGATATTTGATATGCCATCGATAAGTAACCCCGTGCCTAACAAGACGAAGCTGAAATGCAGATAGAGAAG
>JAHFFU010000072.1 GCA_023247835.1 Candidatus Bathyarchaeota archaeon | reverse complement strand
TTGCCGCAGAGGCAGGGAATAATTACAATGAGTATTGAGTTTACGAGGAAACCCACAACAGAAGAGATTGAGCAAATCTGCGAGGCCGCGCAAGAAGCTGCGCGAAACCATCTGCTGTCCAAGGTTTCGGTGAAGCAAATCAGTGACTTAGATGTCACGGTTGAAGCGGTGGGCGACAAACCGCTTCTTGTCTCAGTTGACGTCGCAATCGAACTCACAAGTGGCGATCAAAACCTGGAGCCCCTTGTAGACGAAGCGACTGATATGGCGTTCTCAGCGGCTGAAGCGAAAGCTAGGGAGCTTAACCTTTGCGAGGATACCCCCGCCTAGTTAACCTGCTTCGGAAGACGAAAGCAGTTCTCATAATAGGCCATCAAAATTCTGACCCCGACGCCGTCTGCTCCGCCTACGCTTTCGCGAGCCTCGCTAGGCGAATTAACAAAAAAATCAAAGTCACATTCACTTCTCCTGACGGCGTAAGCAAACTGTCGAAACAAATCCTCCAAGTGGTACCCCTTGAGGTGACCGACAACCCGGAAGTATCAGCCGTGGACTTGGTCATTACCGTGGACACTAACACCCTTCAGCAACTGGGCAAGCTCAGGGAGCCGATCCTTCAATCTGCCAAGCCCTTAATCATGATAGACCATCACGCACCTCACCCTGCAAACGCAAAAACTGCGGCGTTTGTGCTTTGCGACGAGAAGTCAACTTCAACGTGCGAAATGATTCTCGAGATGTATGCGAAGTCACGTCTCGTCCCAAGTCGAGCCGTTTGTCAAGCGTTACTGATCGGCCTGCTCGTAGAGACTGGGCATTTATCCATAGCTACGCGCCGGACGTTCGAATCAGCATACGCTCTGGTTCGGGCAGGCGCCGATCCTGAGGAAGCTATGGCAATTACCCGTGCCGCGATGGATGAATCCGAGAGAATAGCACGCATAAAGTCAGCTCAGAGGGTGCGATTGGAGCGCGCTGGGAACTGGCTCGTAGCGCTCTCTGAAGTGGGATCTTATCATGCATCTGCCGCTCGAGCCCTCGTCGCGCTGGGTGCACATTTAGCTGTAGTTGCTGGGAAAAGGAATGATGATTTAACGGTCAGCTTCCGCGCGACCCGAGAGTTCGCATCTCAAACCGGAATGCATCTTGGAACGGATCTTGCGAATCCACTGGGAGTGAGAATGAGCGGGATGGGTGGCGGACATGCGACGGCTGCAGGGGCAAATGTGAAGGGAAACGTAAATGAGGCATTGAACGTAGCTTTAGCGATAGTCCGGGAATTTTTCTCGCGTCCCCCAAAACCTAATACAGGGACGCCCGGTTATGCGCAGACTTCACCTCAAACTAGGGTAATTACTCAAAAATGAGATGAAAATCCCCAGGGGCCCAATCCGTTGCCGGCAATCGCAGCCAAGAACCTTTCATTTACTTATGCGGGTGCCGAAAAGCCGTCAATGGAAGACATCAATATTTCGATAAAGAAAGGCGAATTCGTAATCCTAACAGGCCCCAGCGGGTGTGGCAAAACCACTTTCTGCAGATGCTTGAACGGGCTGATCCCCAATTTCTATTCGGGAGAGTTGAGAGGAGAGCTCGAAGCCGACGGGCTCAATGTCAGCGGAATGTCTACGGCGCAGTTGGCAACCCATGTGGGTTTCGTGTTCCAAAACCCTGAGAACCAACTCTTCTCGCTCTCGGTCGAGAGAGATGTCGCATTCGGATTGGAAAATCTCGGCATAGCCAAGGAAGAAGCGACGGAAAGAGTTCGCTGGGCTATGGATGCCACGGGAATCCTTGACATTCGCAACAAGGCCCCGTATGAGCTCTCCGGGGGCCAACAGCAACGCGCAGCCATAGCAGGCGTCCTAGCCATGCGCCCAAGCATACTCGTTCTAGACGAGCCCACATCTTTCCTCGACCCGAAATCAGCCGAAGAAATAGTTGAAGTAATAGCCAAACTAAACCGCGAACTCCAACTAACCACGCTGCTCGTGGAACACAGGCTTGACGTAGTGTCCAGATACGCCGACCGAGTCGTCGTGATGGATAAAGGAAAAATTGCGCTAGACGGACCCCCTCGGCAGGTCTATGACGACAACGCGCGCCTAATCGGAATTGGCCTCCCCAAAGTCACGATGCTGTTCCATCTTCTCCGAAGCGATGGAGTCCACGTAACAAATCCTATCACAGTTGAAGAAGCATCCGCCGAGCTAAGGAGGCTACTAACTCAATGATCTCAGTCGAGAACGTCAGCTTCCACTATACGACCGGATCAGAAGTTCTCCAAAGCGCTAACCTGCAGATCAACGATGGCGAGTTCATTGCGATAATGGGAGAGAACGGCGCAGGCAAGACAACACTCGTCAAGATGTTCAACGGCCTCCTAAAACCCACGCAGGGACAAGTACTTGTTGACGGAGTTAACACCCGCGAGAAATCCGTGGCGCAGCTTTCAAGAAATGTGGGCCTCATTTTTCAAAACCCCGACCACCAGTTATTCGCTGAAACTGTCGCCGAGGAACTGGCCTTCTCGCTTAGAAATTTCGGCTTCAAGGAAGACAGTATTCAGCGAAGAGTTACTAACCTCCTCACGGCTCTGGATTTAGACCGCTATGAGAAGTCCTCCCCGTTCGTTCTTAGCGGCGGGGAAAGGAAACGCGTCGCCCTCGCAGCGATTCTTGCCTGGGACCCTAAACATGTGATAATGGATGAACCAACTATTGGCCAAGACTATCTGCAGAAGGACCGACTAAGGAACTTCATTGTCCAACTCATATCGCAAGGAAAAACAGTGGTCATAGTAACCCACGATGTCGAATTCGTGGCTGAGTGCAAACCCCGAGTCGTCCTGTTGTCCCGGGGGAGCATCATCGCTGACGGGCCGGCCGCTCAAATTCTCACAAATAACCCCGTTGTCGACCGGGCATCCCTTGTCATGCCCCAGATCGCGACGTTAATGAAAACCCTCAATGACTTTGGTCCCCCCCTCAACATCATAGACGCTTATTCTGCCAAGGGATTTCTCTCAGGAAAATTGAAAGAAAGAGTGGAAGCCCGGGCGCCATCTCAAAGGCAGTGAAATCAAATTGTCCCTAAGGTTTGTTGAAGGTTTCAAGTTCACCAGAATGGACAGCCCAATTCACAGGCTAGACCCCAGGGCGAAGTTCATTCTCACCGTTGGCTTCTTCGTGGCGGCCCTTCTGTTCACTAACATCTTTGCGTTACTAGTAATCTTCTTCGCGCAAGTGCCCGGAGTCCTTCTAGCGAAGACTGTAAGGAGATGGCTGAGCACCATGCGCGGCGGGCTGTTCTTGGGAGGGTTCATCTTCGTTATGAACATGATTTTTGGGACACCCCTGGTTTCTTCAATAGCTTTTGCAACCCGTTTCTTTGCAATAATGTCCGCGTTCTCGTTCTTCTTCATGACGACATCTGCAGACGACCTCGGTCTCGCGCTGGAACAGATACACGTGCCCTACTCAATCTCATTCACCTTCACTACAGCCGTGAGACTCGTGCCGACGATGGCAATAGACGCACAAACCGTTGTTGATGCCCAGCGCTCCAGGGGGCTCGAACTTGATAAGGGGAACATCATGAAACGCATTCGAAACTACATCCCAATTCTCATTCCCCTCATAATCTCGGCCATAAGAAGGAGCGTTGAACTCGCAGAGGCTCTGGAGTCACGTGCCTTCGGTGCGACTGAGAAAAGAACTCCGATAGTCACTTTGAAAATGCGCCTGCCCGATTACCTCATTATAATTGTCACCATAATCGGTTTGGGGCTCGCGCTCTACGTCCACTATTACGTTCTGTTACCCAACTTGGTTGTACCCATCCAAATACCACGACTTTTCTAAGCGACCGTCCCATCTTTCCTTCATCAGGCCAGGTCAAACATGCCATTCGCTAGAATAGTCGTAGACAGCCGGGAAGCAGCGTCGGGAATTCCGGAGATGTTACGGAGGAAGGGGCTGTACGTTCAGATGAGGACCCTTGATGTTGGAGATTATGTTGTTGCTGAGTATGCGGTCGAGAGAAAAACCGCACGTGACTTCATATCATCCCTATACGGTGGCAGGCTATTTGACCAGGCGCAACGTATCTCCCGCTCTTACATAGATTATTTGCTCATTGTGGAGGGAGACATCCAAGAGGTGCTGGCTGATCTTCGAAATCCGCGAGTTTACTGGGGGACGTTACTTGCTTTGGCCCTGAATTTTGATTTTAAAGTGTTCTTTACGTTGGACCGGGAACAAACCGCGGACCTACTCCATGTGCTAGCGAGTAAGCCACGTGGAAGGGCTGGAGCCGCTAGGCCATTGCTAGTTAAGAAGCCTAGGATGGCAACAACCAAGGACTGGCAGCTATCTCTCCTTGGGAGTCTGCCCGCAATTGGCCCCAAGCTCGGGGAGAAGCTACTTGCGTCATTTGGTACCGTTCGCAACGTCTTTCGGGCATCACGTGTGGAACTAGCCGTCAAGGGCGGGATAGGATATGCACGGGCCGCAAAAATTCAGGAATTGCTGGACGCCGAATTTCCCCGCGGCTCTGTGAGGCAGACAAGGCTCGCCTGAGCATTCCAATAGAACACGGAGGCGTAAAGAATGACGGAAGGTAGACCTACCTTCATTGCTTGGTTCAATGAGATGAGTACCCGAGCAGAAGGATATGCGGAGATTCGTTTAAGAAGCGAAGTTCTGTCTCTGAAGGATTTCCGCGAAAGGAACGTCTTGAAGTTTGTTTTCGCGTTCAACTTTCTGAAGCTGTACTACGTGTTCAGCGCACCGGTGGTCACAATTGTGGCCCGGAGCGACCGCCTGATGTCACTAGCGCGACTGGTCTACGCACCGACGAGGCAGGTCGTTAGGAAGATCCTTGGCTAGGCTAGTGCCAGGACGTAAGATAGCTGACTTGTTCTTCGCTGAGGCTATCGATCTTCAACCCGTGACTATCAAGCCACAGCCTCGCGACTTCCTTATCGATGTCCAATGGCATCCCGTAGACTTTCGGTTGAAGCTTACCCTTGTTTTTCACCAAATGCTCAGCCGCGAGTGCTTGGTCGGCAAAGCTCATGTCCATTACCTCAGCCGGATGGCCGTCTGCCGCCGCTAAGTTCACCAAGCGTCCCTCCGCTATGAGGTAGAGGCGCCTCCCGTCCTTCATCTTGAATTCTTCCACATTTTGTCTTGCCATCCGAACTTCCTTTGCAGTGTCGCGGAGTTGCTTGACCTCGATTTCGACGTCGAAGTGCCCTGCGTTCGCAAGGATCGCACCATCCTTCATCTCCTCGAAATTCTGTTTGGTTATGATTGATTTGCAGCCCGTGGCGGTGATGAATATGTCTCCAATCTTGGCGGCCTCGTTCATTGTCATTAGGCGGTAGCCTTCCATGGCTGCCTCCAAAGCCCTCACCGGGTCAACCTCAGATACAACGACATTTGCCCCGAGCCCTTTAGCTCTCAAGGCAATACCACGCCCCACCCAGCCGTAGCCGGCTACTACAACTGTTTTTCCTGCGATGAGCATGTTTGTGGCTCGCATAATTCCCTCCAGAGCTGATTGGCCTGTTCCATGTTGGCTGTCGAAGAGGAACTTGGTATATGCGTCGTTCACCGCTATCACGGGATACTTGAGCGACCCATCCTTTTCCATCGCTCTGTACCGGTGAACGCCAGTAGTGGTTTCTTCGCATGCTCCAAGCACCTGTCCCAGTAGCTCCTTCTTGTCTGTGTGCACGGCCACGGAAAGCTCGGCCCCATCATCAATTAGTATGTGTGGTCTGTGGCTGAGAACTTGAAACAGGTTTTCGCGGTGCTCGTCGGGCGTTACACCCTTCCATGCGTACACCTTCACACCCGAATTCGCTAGCGCTGCAGCAACATCGTCTTGCGTTGAGAGTGGGTTGCTGCCTGTGATTGCGACCGAGGCCCCACCAGCCTGCATCGTCTCCCCCA
>JAHFFU010000071.1 GCA_023247835.1 Candidatus Bathyarchaeota archaeon | reverse complement strand
GTCTGAGGCCGAGAAGCCCCCGTCCTACCAACAGATCCTGAAAGAACTGGATCAGGTTGCTAAACAAAAAGAGCAGAGCGAAAAGAAGGCAGCGGAGTACTTGGACCGGTTTCAGCGGCTACAGGCGGACATGGAGAACCTCCAAAAGGTCACCAAACGACAGCTTGACAATGTGACAAAACAAGCGTCTGAAAAACTCCTGGTTAACCTGCTACCGATTCTGGATGCCATGCAACAGGCCGACAACATTGCCCGCTCAGGTAACTCCCTGCCTCCTGACGAGATTGCTGTTGGGCTGGAGATGTTGCGCAAGCAGCTCATCGAAATCCTATCCGCCGAGGGGTTAGAGGAAATCCCTGCCCTGGGCCGCCCACTCAACCCAGACCTGCATGAGGTTGTTAGCTACATGGAGACCGAGGACGAGCCTGAGAACACCATTGTGGAGGAGGTTCGGAAGGGATATCTATTGAATGGTAAGGTAATTCGGCCGAGCCTCGTTGTGGTAAGTAAGCCAAGGACTGCCGAGGATAGGCCGGCTGAGGGGTCAGGCGCGAACTAATCCCCGTAATGTTTTTCAACACAATGTTAGTTCTTTGTTACGTCTAGTAACTAATTGGAGGGTCATCATTGCCAAAGATCATCGGAATAGACCTCGGAACCAGCAATTCAGCGGCTGCAGCATTGATAGCTGGACGCCCCACCATAATCCCCAGCGCTGAAGGAACGTCCGTAGGCGGGAAAGCGTTCCCATCCTATGTTGCCTTCACCAAGGACGGACAGCTGCTCGTTGGCGAACCTGCGAGGCGCCAGGCCGTTTCAAACCCTGAGGGAACGGTTCTCGCCATCAAACGAAAGATGGGCACGGACTACAAGGTAAGCATATTCGGCAAAGAATACACGCCCCAGCAGATCTCCGCATTCATCCTTCAGAAGATTAAACGTGATGCTGAAGCTTTCCTAGGCGATAAGGTCGAGAAGGCCGTAGTCACCACCCCAGCCTACTTCAACGATAACCAGCGACAGGCCACAAAGGACGCTGGGGCGATCGCGGGGCTTGAGGTTGTGAGGATAATAAACGAACCAACCGCCGCGTCCCTCGCCTACGGCCTTGATCGGACCGAAAAAGAACTCAAGATCATCGTTTTCGACCTCGGAGGAGGGACCTTAGACGTTACGTTGATGGAGGTGAGTCGGCCCGATCCAAAGAGCCCCGCAGTCTTCCAAGCTCTTTCGACCAGCGGCGATACCCAACTCGGCGGAACCGACATGGACAATGCCCTAATCGACTACATCGCGGGAGAGTTCAAGGCGAACACAGGAATAGACCTTCGTAACGATAAGGTTGCCATTCAAAGGGTTCGCGAGGCAGCAGAGAAAGCCAAAATAGAATTATCAACCGTGCTAACGACGGACATCAACCTACCATTCATCTCAGCCGACGCCTCGGGTCCGAAGCATCTCACGATGAACCTGACGCGCGCTAAATTGGAAGAGGTCGTGCGGCCAACGATCGAACGTTGCCGCGGCCCCACAGAACTGGCTCTCCAAGACGCCAAACTCAACCCGAAGGAAGTTGACAAGATCATCTTAGTAGGCGGACCCACGCGAATGCCCATCGTTCGAAAATTCGTGCAAGAATACATGGGCAAAGAGGCAGAGAGCGGGGTTGACCCGATGGAATGCGTAGCCACCGGAGCCGCCCTTCAAGCAGGGGTCATCGCAGGGGAAGGGTCCGACAAACTGTTACTCTTGGATGTCACGCCCCTATCACTTGGAGTTGAGACGCTCGGGAGCGTTTCCACGAAGATAATCGAAAGGAATACAACTATTCCGACGAGAAGAAGCCAAATTTTCTCGACCGCCGCGGACTTTCAAACTACCGTCACCGTGCATGTTCTTCAGGGTGAAAGGCCGATGGCGGCTGACAATGTCTCCCTAGGCATGTTCAACTTGACTGGGATTCCGCCCGCCCCACGGGGAGTGCCGCAGATCGAAGTGACATTCGACATAGACGCCAACGGTATCATGAATGTGGCTGCGAAGGACTTGGCGACTAGCAAAGAGCAGAAAATCACGATAACCGCATCGACGAAGCTCTCCAAAGACGATATCGAGAAGATGGTCAAGCAAGCAGACCAGTTCGCCGCGCAAGACCAGAAACGCAAGGAAGAAGCCGAGCTTCGAAATACAGCCGACAATCTGATCTACAGCGCAGAAAGGCTTACCAAGGAACTTGCAGGGAAGATTTCGAAGGAACAGTCCGAACAAGTCACCAAGACTGTTTCAGAGCTTCGAGAAGCAATGGCTGGAAAGGATGTTGACCCCATTAAGCAAAAGCTCGAAGCATTACAGAAGGTCCTGCAGGAAATCGGAACAGCAGCTTACCAGCAAGTTGCTCAGCAGCAAGCATCAGCGTCAGATGGTTCCACAGCGGCTCCGCCCCAGGGCGATAAGAAGGAGCAACCTGTGGATGTAGATTACAAGGTAGTAGACGACAAGAAGTAGCCATGAAACCGCGGCCGATCAGCATTGTCGAAACGTGACTACTACGATATACTCGGTGTGCCGCGAAGCGCCAACAAAGACCAAATCAAGAACGAGTACCGAAAACTAGCGCTGAAGTACCACCCTGACCGAAACAAATCTCCCGACGCTGAGGAGAGATTCAAACAAATCTCCGAGGCATACGCTATCCTTTCAGACGATGAGAAGCGAACACAGTACGACCGCTTCGGCCACGCGGGAATTGACTCACGATATTCCACGGAGGACATATTCCGCGGGGTGAACTTCGACGAGATATTCAGAGACTTCGGTTTCGGGTTTGGCGGCGGGTTTGAATCAATCTTCGACATGTTCTCCGGAGGCCGCCGTGCACCTGGGCCCCAGAGGGGCGAAGACTTACGTTACGATCTGGAGATATCGCTAGAGCAAGCATACTCTGGCCTCAGCACTGAAATTGAAGTTCCAAGGAGAGAACGGTGTTCGGAATGCAACGGGACGGGGGCAAAGCCTGGGACTTCGCCGAAGAAATGCCCAGAATGTGGAGGTTCAGGCCAAATCCAGCATGTCCAAACTAGAGGGTTCATGCATTTTGCCCGAATTGAAACGTGCCGCAAATGCCGTGGCCGAGGAACAATAATTGACAAACCATGTAACGTTTGCCGAGGCGTTGGAATCGTTGAGCGTCACAGGCGAATCAACATAAGGATTCCGCCGGGCGTTGATACGGGTTCTCAGTTGATTTTACGGGGCGAGGGGGACGCAGCTGACGGTGGAGGCCAGAGAGGGGATCTATACACTGTGGTTAACATCAGGCCACATGAGACCTTCAGAAGAGAGGGCAACGACCTCATCTGCAATATTGACATAGGCCTTTCCAAAGCGGTCCTGGGCGGTGAGCTTGAAGTCGCTACTTTGGATGGGCCGGCGAGGATCGTGATGCCCCCTGGAACTCAAAGCGGCGCCATCTTCCGCCTAAGGAAGAAAGGAATGCCAGCCCTTCGGGAAAACGGGAGGGGAGATGAACTCGTTGTGGTACAGGTGAAGACCCCTTCGAAACTAACGCCTCGGCAGCGAGAAATCATTGAAGAACTCTCTAGAGAAGGTCTCTAAGTTCAGCTTCGACTAAAGTCTGCGAACCAAGGATAGAAGATGCCTGTGGATGTGTGGCCCACCCGCCAGTATCGAACGCGAGAAGCGCTTCCAACTCTGGCCTACCGAGTTTGTTACTCGGCCGCGCGCTTCTTCAAGGATCAAACAACCAGCCGCCGTTTCGTAGACTGGTGATCTACGGAAAACTGTAACCAGCCCGTCGAATCTACCCGCAGCCACGGAGCACAAGTTCAGTGCAATACTTCCGGGAGACCGCAGCCTTCGCGTGTAATGGTAGAGCCGCTTTTCCAGGCCCAACGGGTCAGGTATTGATGGCTCGCTATCCCACCATTCGAAAATGAGTGCCGAATTCCTGAGCGACCTCGCATTGGAGACATGGATTCTCTTCCCATTCAAGCGGGCGCCTCTTCCTTGGCATGCTGTGAACATTTCGTCCAACACAGGATTGTATATGGCGCCGACCACAGGCTCGCCCCTGAGTAGTGCCGCAATCGAGACAGCAAAGTATGGAATTCTCTTAACGTAGTTGAGTGTGCCATCAAGTGGATCAAGCGCCCAGATAATGTCGCGCGAGCCGTAGTTTAATGTGCCAGCTTCCTCCGAGTTAACAATTGATTTGATTCGACTACGCCTGATATTCGTCAAAATGATTCTTTCAGATTCCGTGTCCGCGTTTGTGACGATGCTACCAGGATAATCATATTTCCGCCTAATGGAAAGCCTTCTCGATCCTCGAAAGAGCCTTACAAGCTTCTTCCCCGCATCCTCGGCTGCGAGGGTTGCTACTTCAAGCAACTCATCGGCTTGGGTGGTCACGGCATTCATCTCGCTGCAGGCATTAGGGCTTCGTCTATCCGGCTTGGAGTCCGTCGACCAACGCAGTTTGTCCCTTGCTGAGCCAGGTTTCCATGAGCTCAGTTATCAGAAGTAGCAAGCCTACGACCAGTAGAAGGGTTCCCGCAGCCCCCAACACGGGAACATTTGGGAAGGGTGTGTAGTGAGCTAGCATTGAACCGATTGAGAACGCAATGAGCACGATTCCTAGCGCCATCATGACCAAGGCGATTATGCCGCGCGTTCGCAATTGGATTCTCGCCAAGCTCGCTAGTGGAACGCTTTAAACTTCCCTCAATCATTCTAGGGGCGTTTCAGGCGGAATCAATGGATTGGTTTCCTGAATTTGTTCTCAAGTATCTGAATTTCATGGGAAAATGTTATTGGCACTGTGAGAGGGCGACATCGATGAATGTGATCTCCCAAGAATCATCTAGTCTCGTTGGTGCGTATGTTTGTCCTGACGGGTTCGTTTCACAAGTGGTATACTTCAGCCTACAACCCGACCGCGAATGGTTCGAACATATTCTCTCCGACCAGGTCGGGAAAGAAAACCTCAGCCCCAGAGACATACGGCTCGCTTCTCGCCACGGATGGGAACTTGGAGGGTATGCACGAGATATTCTCCAGTCTAATTTAGGGGAGTGCGGCAGCATAAGCGAGATCTATTGGACTAGATACCCCAAGACGGAAGCGCAAAAACAGCAGGCGGTATCACTTTGCATCGGGGAAGGACTGAAAATTGGCTGCATGAAACTTTTCATGCATGGCCGAAACTCGGTGGAAAAATACTGTCCTTCCTGTAAAGCCAAGTACGGCGAATAAAGCGGCCGAGAACTGTTGAGGCTACTTGTTTGGCGGAACTAGCAAATCCTTGCGGTAGTATTGGCTTGCGAAGAAATCGTCCCACCTAGCTTTCGTAACATGAACTCCTTCTGAAAACCCTGTGAAAATGTGCCCGATGCTTCCGTCCTCATGTTCAACGAATACCTGCGGTATTAGGTAGTCTTCAGCAAAGTCACCGTGCTCTTTCACAAGTGCGTCCGCCACTTTCACCTGCTCAGGCTCGTCGATATCGAGGACGCACAAATCACAGTTCAACTCCTTGGCGATTTGCTGCACTTTCTCTAGAGACAGGGGGACGCAGTGTGGACACCACTGGGCGACAACGATAGTTATCCTACGCTGCATCTTGGTCCGTCAGCCTACAGGGGGTTATACCTTTAGCTTTAATCCATTGCGAAAGCTGCTTTGTAGCCTAAGGCCTAGATGATTCGCATGGATTTCAGCAAGACGGTGCTCCTGAGCGATTTCGATGAGACAATCGTCAACATAGACACAGGCGAATTCGCCTTGGACCGTTTCGCTGATCCTAGCTGGAAGCTTATCGAAGAAGAATTTGAAAGAGGTGACATTACCTTCGAAGAATCGCTTCGAAAAGAGTTCGCCATGATCAGGGTGCCGGAGAAGGTAATATTGGACAAGTTGGACGAGGTTGTTGTTCTTAGGCCAA
>JAHFFU010000070.1 GCA_023247835.1 Candidatus Bathyarchaeota archaeon | reverse complement strand
TCGTTGGCGTAGATTGAGGCGAGCTCAGTATTCTTTCCTTGAACGGCTAAAACGCATTTGCCGTAAAGTGCCTGGTCGCGCTCCTGCATGTGGTACGAGGTCCTCTCGAGTTTTCGTTGCTGAACCTTGAGTTTGAAGAGGCATTCGCTGATTCGTTGCTTCATTGGCGTTGGGTGTACTGCTTCCTTGAGCCGTTTGCTCCACGGAGTTCTTTCTTTGAACATTCTATCTATCCCCCCTTTGTGAGTGTTCCGTTCTTGCCGTCTTGGTTCTCTGCGGTTTCGTGTTCGTTGGCCAAGATTTTCAGAAAGTTGCCAAGCCTGCCTTCCTCGAAGGTTCGAATAATTGAACCGGTGTATTCGATCTTGACGTTCAGAGACCGCAGTTTTGTCATTAACTTCTCAATTTCGGATTTGTTCTTGCCGACTAGGAAAACAAGACCTTCAGGTTCTCCCAGTGAGCTCACGACTTTGACTGTTTGTGGGATTGCTGTGATTTTTTCGATAACGGCGTCTCTGTCAGTGTCCCGCGGGAAACTGGCGCCGACCAGAATCTGCTCGGCAACGCCAAGCTTCTCCAAGTCTAGGTCAGCCGTGTAGTCTTTGATAATTCCATTTTTCTCCAGCTTGTTCACCCTGTAGGCTACAACATTTGGGTGAAGGCTTAGCTTACGTCCGATCTCTGCGAAGGAGGACTTGGCATTCCCGACAAGTTCCGCCAAGATCTTGTAATCTACCGCATCTATCATTTGATTCTTACCTCAAAGTGCTTTGTAGGTCTCAAACCATTTATCATAAAGGCTCAACATTTGGGGCGAAACGCTCGGCTTTCGTTTGCTCAATATCTCTCTGAAATCATCCATCGTAATGGGTCGGGCTTGACCCCGGGTCTTCAACGTATTCCCTTCGAAAAATTCACGGACAACCCTAGTCTGAGCGCCTTGGAATATGTCACGAAAGTCACTTCCCGAATACCCTTGGGTCTTCTGAACGAGGGCTTCCTGATCCATTTCGCCCTCGAACTTGAGTTCCCTTGCGTAGATGTCAAACATTTCTCGTCTCGCTTCAGCGGTCGGCAGGGGAACGTAGATCCGCTTCTGGAACCGGCGGATGAACGGTTCATCTAATGACCAGGGCTTATTGGTTGCACCGATGACGTAAACGTGATTTTGGTGTTTCTTGTCCAAGATATTGTCCATCTCCTTGAGAAACTGGTTTCGAGTTCTTACCTCGCCGCCAACTTCATCCTCTCGAATTCCTACAAGAGAGTCCACTTCGTCAATGAAAATTATCACAGGATGCCCTTCCTCTGCCGCTTTGCGTGCCGAACCAAACAGTTCGGCAACATTCTTCTCGGATTCCCCAAGCCACTTTGACATTATTGAGGGGGCATCAATACTATAGAACACTGCGTCGATTTCCGTTGCTATGGCGGCAGCGAGAAGTGTCTTACCGCAACCCGGCGGACCGAAGAACAGTATTCCCCTAGGCCAGCCCAAAGGGAAAAGATCGGGACGCTTTACTGGAAAGACAATCGATTCTTCGATTGCTTGCTTGGCATCACGGAGGTTGGCAATCTCATCCCATTTGACGCTCGGTTTTTCAGTTAACACGAGCTGTTGAAGTTTGGCGGGGTGCGCTACGCCCGAGTGGTCTGCCTCAAAGTGCCCGTCCTGATCCTTCAGTTCCTTAATCCTGCGCTTGCAGTTCTCTACCTGCTGCATGTAGAGTCGAGTCTGAAGTGCCTCGGGATAGAGGGCGCAAAGCTTTAGCAGAATTTCTGCCGTACGCTCGTATCTTGAAATGGCATTGGATTTGGCGCCTTGCTTGTCAAACTGCACGGCTTCGTTTGCGAATCTCGCTGCCATTTGCTCGAGTTCCTCCGAAGCCGACGCTTGCATTGATGATCACTCACGTCTATTCTATTACGACTTTTCCAGTCTCACGTAGCTTCTCCAGGGCGGTTTTGATTTCACCAGGTGAAGTTCCGAGCTCTTGCGCGCAGGACTGGACGCTGAGTTCTCCGTCATGCTTTCTAGCGTACTGGTAGACCTGCTCCTCGATGTCGGTTTCCATATTGGGAATTGCGTTAGCAGGCTCCGGAATTACCTCAACTCGTTCTGTGCGTTGTGGTTCAATAGATGGCAGGTCGGGGAAATGATCACGCAGCTTCTGTTCCGCGATCAGCCCCGTTTCCTCAAGGACCTTCCTCGCGTCCGCATCTGTTGTTTCTATGGGAACGCTGTTTGCGGTCACTTCGCCAGCCTCGTAGGTTAAGTCTCCGAGCATATTGTTGACTTCATCGAGCTCAGCGGCGACTTGTGGGACGATGCCAGCTATCTTTGATTTGGTTTCCTTCACTATGCTAATGACGGGCGCCATTTGCGTCATGATGCTGCCGAATTCTTCGACAGTTTCGAGCCTGAGTATTACTTTTTCAAGGGCAAGTTGGCTGCCCAAGACGACTTTTGCGATTTTCCTTATCTCAGCGCATTCGTTAGCGTAGATCTTGGCGTGTCCCGGATCGTTGGATAGCTGAGCGCCCACGCAGCGTTGAAAGAGTTCGGTGTCGCGTTGGTGGAGACGGGTGTACATGTGGTCTAACTTTTCGAGCTGTGCATGTAGCCTGAAAGTTGCATGCTCAATCCGCTCCTTCAGCGGCACGGGGTGAAGTTTGTCCTCAACTTTCCTAAAAATAGAGAAGACAACCACATCCTATCGTGGTTAGCTTGATTCTTTCATCTTGATTACTACTACATCGGGGACCTTTGTCGGGGCCGAGGGCTGCGCAATTGTCTTCGAGGCGTCCAGGGTGTCTATTTCCTGTAATGATTCTCTCGTGTTGTCCATGTCTTTCCGTTCCTTCCGGGCTAATTCTAGTCCAGCCCGTATGGATTCGGTCACTGCATGGTACGTATTTTCATCGATCTCGGCGGCTGTGTAGAGCATTTTGTTGTTCGTTAAGGCTGTTTGAAGGTCTCGGATTTGCTGCTCGAGTTTTGCTTTAACTTCCTTTAAGGCGTCGATTACGTTTTCGCGCTTTCCTATGATTTCCTTGTTGATGTCTTCGTAGCTGTTTAGCAGTTGGTTATACTCGGTTTGGTCTATGTCTCCGTCTTTCAGAAGCAGGTCGAGCGCTTGCCTCCTTCGCTTGATGATGTCATGTTCCTTCTTCAGATCCTCGGCCTCGACACGCCACGCCTGTCGTAAAACAGGATGTCCGTCAATGACTCTAACCGAATTGATGGGGTATTCGGTTACCTGACCGCTGTGTAGGGCTATTTGGATGGCTTGCACTTCATCCTTAATATCAGCCGTAAGGCCAACCAACTTCCCGGTTGGTCGTCCCATCGCATCTTCAATTGTTTGACCGAGATACTTTCCAATCTCTTCTACTGTCAGCGTCAACCCGAACTAGGCCCCTAGTGAGAAATTCCTGGCTCCCTGGTCCTTTGCGTCGACGGCAACCCATTCGAGGGGAGCTCTGGGAACCTATCTTTCATGTGTTGCTCAGAGATTGTGCCTGCTTCGCCAAGTATCCTCTGAGCCTCTTCACTAGAGGCATTCACATCGTAAGAAGAGCCAGTAACCTCTCCAGCTTCATCTACAACCCCGCTCAGAACCTCTCCGATTTCCCCAAGTTCGAAGCCGACCTCAGGAATTACCCCTGAGATCTGGTTCTTTATTGAGTGGACCACGCTGGCAACAGGCGCCATCATTTTGGCGACTTCGCCGAATTCCTCAATCGTCTCAAGGCGCAGTGAAACCTGCTCCAATGCCATCTGACATTGCAGCGTTACCTTAGCCATCTTCCGCACTTCTGCGCACTCATTCGCATACATCATCGCTCGCGCTGTGTCATGGGCCATCTGAGAATTGACGCATTTGGCGAAAATGTCCTTGTCGTGCTGTTGCATGCGCATTGCGGCTGCTTCGAGCTTCTTGTTCTGAATATTCAGTCTGTAGAGAGCCGAAGCGATTTGTTCCTTAACAGCAGGTTTATGGTGGAATTTGCCACCCACCCTTGAAAATACAGGTTCTTTCGCCTCTCTATCCCAATCTTTGAGGAATCCTTGATTCATTATCCCAATCACCGATTTGTGCTTGCAACAATTCTTCGCGTTTGTTCTGCGTACAAGAACGAATGCTATTCAAATTTCATGCAAGAAAACTGTCAAGAATCAGCGAGTCAACGAAACCGGTTTCTCATAATCATCGTTCACGAACCAAGGATACACACCATTCTGATGCTGCATAGAATCAAGCGGAGAGCCAGACTAGGCTAAACGAAAACTAATCAGTCCAGTTTCGTTGATATCACTAAACTCTTCTATGGTTCAACAAATAACCGCGGGAAACCTCTTCTAAACCCAATGTGTTGAAAAAAGTTGGGATTTCTCGTCTCGGGTATGAGTTCCGGTGGGGTCATCCATGTCATCCCGTTTTGTGTACTTTGATCTCAATGGTTGAAACGTTCCTCGTGTCGCCACCTTCCCCGAGCACCTGTGTTCCGATACTGATTTCCTGGACCGCCAGTTTGCCAGCGAAGAATCTGCGACGCACTACCTCTACGACATCCACGGCTGTGCTGATTGCCCGCCCTCTGGCCTTTACGGTCAAAGTTTGTGCACCAGATTGGAAATGCATCATAACGGCAGTTGCGTAGGCCATTATGGGTTTCTTTCCGATCAAAATTGTGTCCGGTGGAATAGGTTCCCGAGCCCTCGGTGGTTCCCTCGGTGGGGACGGAGCTGCCCTCTCCTCTTGTGCCAAGCCTTCGTCACCTCCTCGTTGAGCAATGTTCCCTGATGCAGTACGGTTTGCCTGAATCCCTGTGGGAATGAGTCTTAGGTCAGGGCTGCGTATTTGTCAATTTCGGTTGGTGCCAAGTTGACGATCATATTCATGATTTTTCATGTCGGTACGACCTTGAATGGAAACATTAGGTAGAATGCAATCAAAACCACGCCGAGATAAAAGACAACGACAAGCTTCGGCGGGTTCTGGTCCGCAATCATGTTGGCTGCAGCGGCACAGATAGCGGGGACGGTGGCCAAGAAGTAGAAGAGATAGGTAACCCGTTGTTCGAATATTGCGGCTGGGAAGTAGGGCAGATAAGTCACCGCAAACCAGACCAATGCGAGCAGAGTAATGTCGCTCTTATTTTCATGATAGCTATAGGCCGCGTAAAGCATCGCCGGTATCGTTAGGTATAGGATAGCCGGATTCATTGCCCCCAAGAATTCAATTGAGGTGGAGCTGTTTGTTGCACCACCTGAGGTGACTTGGACGTTCACCTTAAGGTAGGGAATCTGAATTTGATTAAGTAGCCATTGCCAGGGGCAGCTGATGATTCCATTGGGGCATTGGGATACCAGTGCTGCTGAATAGCTTAGTATGTATTGGATGTGTTCCAGGGGGCTGGGATAGCCGACCCACAAACGGTCCATAACGGTAAGTAACAAGAGGAGGGTGACGGCATAGACAGCGAGATACTTCTCAAACCAGGAAAAGAATGCGTTCCACTTCCTACTCTGCGAACGACCTGTGAGCAGTTTTATCGCATGCACAATCACGATTACGAGGAATCCTGCCAAACCGGTGATCTTAGTTAAGGCACTCAGCGCCATACCTATCGCGCTCAGGTATGAATGGCCTGAGAAATACCAGTAGAGCCCTAACAGCATGAAGGTTAACGCGAAGATGTCGAGTGTTGCAATTCGACTATGGACGAAGACGAGGTTATCGAAGGAAAACAGGAATGCGGCGACGAGAGGAACCATCTTGTAACTCGCAATTCTCTTCATAAGTAAGTAGAAAGCTAGGATGGCGATTGATCCGAAGATCACGCTTGGGATACGCCAGCCGTAACCATTGTCCCCAATGAGGTACATCGATAGCGCAATCAAGAGTTTCGCTAGGGGAGGATGTTCATGGTTCGGATCGAGGCCCGGTTGCGCATTCGCATAAGCTGCTTGCGCGTTAGCGCCAACGCTCTGTGGAAGCCTGAGTATAACTCGTGCAACATTGACGTAGTACCA
>JAHFFU010000002.1:14858-17382 GCA_023247835.1 Candidatus Bathyarchaeota archaeon | reverse complement strand
GCTGTGTGGACTTTTTCGCTCTCCTCAGCTACTTTTGTCAGTTCCTCGTGAGTGCCTTGGGCCTGTAATCTCAACGCGCCCACCTCAATTCTCAGTTGTAAGAGTTTATCCTTCACATTGCGCAGGCCCTTGTGCTTCGCCAGGTTGACTTCCAACGCGCTGATCTTGGCCACAAGGTTCCTTTCGGCCTTCGTGGAAAGCGGATTGGTTTGAATGAACCATTCTAGGCCCTTAATCTGTCTCGAAAGTTCGGACATGCTTCCCTGCAATTGTTCGGATATCCGCCTTGCTTTTTCTAAGAGCTTTGAAAGAACTTCACGTTTCTGAGAAGCCACCCCCCTCAGCGCGTCACGCTTCTCTTTGAGCTCCTTGACCTTCGCATTTAGTGAGTCTCGTTTGGCTTTGAATTTCCTTATCTCTTCAGATGCGCGCTTAACTTGCGCGTTGAGTAAGTCGCGTCCTTTGACGGTCTCATCTATCTGTTCTCTAAGTAAGTTGATTTTGGCTTTCTTTGCGGCGGTCTTCGCCTTCAATGTTGCAAGTTCTTGGTAGAGATTCTCGACAGGTGTCTGGATCGTATTCGATTCCATTCCAGCACCCCATGTGCTGTTTCCTTGCTTCGGGATGTGCGGAAACAGTCTGACCGCTCTATATAATGCGTTGCATGGAATACATGAGCGTTGTCACAGGGAACTGCCAAGTCTGCAGCTTCGGAGGGGTTTCGCGCTACGTGGAAAGGTGGTGTAGACATACCTGTAGGCACGAGAAATTTCTTTGGCCTCAGGTTCGAGTAGGTCCCTCCTCCTTTCCTACCGGGCAGCCTGAGAAATCCGTTCAACTGTCTCCGCTGGCACAAAGCTCACTTGTCTGTTGCCGTTTTTTCAAACCACATCCTCATGCATATGATTACCTTGCTAATCACGAGGACTGTTCTTCACCGCGGCTTAGAACTCTTGTGATAGCCGCGTTGAGTTCGACCAGTCCTGAGTTATCTTTCGAGGATACCGGAATGGGCTCGGACAAGAGCCCAGTATCGAAAATCGCATTCGCCAAATTCCTTGAAATCATTGAGAGGTTCTGTTCTTCTACCGTCCGCAATGATTCCTCGAAAGTATCGCGCTCAGTGGCCCACGTGACAATCTTATCAATCTCCTGGTCCGTGACTAGGTCGATCTTGGAAAGAGCGTAGATTTGGGGTTGCGCGATTCTACTGTAAACCGCGGCGGCGAGGTACATGTTTGAAATGAAGTTGAGCGGCGAACGCGTGAAGGGTGCATCCATCAAATAAATTACTGCATGGTCATCCTCGGTTAGCTCCTTCGCTATGAAGCGGCCTCCTTCCCTGAAGGCGAACAGCTCTATCTGTCCGGGCGTGTCTACTAGGAGTATGTCAGGATTGGCGTTTTCAATCTCCCCACGAATCTCCTCAAGGTGATCGGCGAGCAAATCCGAGGCCATAATCAGCGCGCCATTCGGCCCGAGCCTGTAATCGAGCATCAACTTCTCAATGTCCACGTACTGGCGCGCATCGATGTCGGGATTATATGGCAGGGCTATAGCGCCCGGGTCGAAATTGGCAACTAGAACATCCTGATCGCCATTCTTCAGCCATTCCGAGTAAGCAGCTGCGAGAGATGACTTTCCAGAGCCAGCCATTCCAACAATAAACACTGTATGCGTCATACTCAGGCCTATCCCACTGCGGCTAAATGGTGTCCTAAGCTATTTCGAGTACGATAGGGAGTCCTTTTTGGGAACTAAAGTAGGTCTTCGTGGCCTGCGCATAACAGGTGAAACGGTGTTTGCAGAGTCTTGATGTAGGTCCGTTGCCCAGATGGGATCTTTCAAATGTCTACCCGGCACTCGAGTCGGAGCAGTTCAGGAAAGCCATAGCTGACTTGAAAGTCCAAATCGACGCTCTGGACACCTATCTAGTTGAACACAAAATTTCCAGGGCCACAGCCTGCAAATCAAAAACATCTGCTAAAGAAGCGAAGTCGGCTATTGATGGATATTTGACTCACACAAACGCGGCCTACCGCTTATTCTCCACTCTCAACGCATACGTGGCATCATACGTCACGACCGATTCATACAACACTCTCGCAAAGCGGCTGGAATCTGAGCTTGAAATGGTCGGTGTCCGGCTGCGGAAACAAGAGGTGCTCTTCAGGGGTTGGATTGGGATCATCAGGGATATCTTGCCTGGCGTATTGGCCCAAGAGGGCGTGGCGAAGGCTCATGCGTTCTATCTTCGCGAAACAGCCGAGCAGAGCCGATTCTTGATGAGCGACCCTGAGGAGTCTCTCTCGGCAGAGCTTGAGCTGAGTGGGTCGAATGCCTGGGGCAAACTGCAGGGAACTGTTTGCTCGCAGGTTACCGTTGAGTTTGAACTAGACGGCAAAACCCAGAAGATGCCAATCACGGCGCTGCAGAACCTAAGCCACCATCCCGACGCTGAGGTTCGCCGCCGCGCATACGAGGCCGAGCTCACAGCCTGGGAGACCGTACGCGAACCTCTGGC
>JAHFFU010000002.1:0-14758 GCA_023247835.1 Candidatus Bathyarchaeota archaeon | reverse complement strand
TCTTCGAAAGAGAAGTCTTTGAGCGTCGGGTGAACTCTGAGCTTTCCGCGGACGATTTCTGCGAGATTATGCTGAAATGCCAGAAGGCTACCTACGGTGACGCTTTGGACGAACGCTTCCTGCACAAGTACATGTGGGCGTGGAAAGTTCACTACTACATTCCCTCGTTTTCCTTCTACAACTACCCTTACGCTTTCGGCCTGCTTTTTGGGACGGGGTTGTATTCAATTTACAGAGAGCGCGGACATTCTTTCGTGAAAGACTACGAGGCACTATTGGCCAGCACCGGCGAAGCCACGCCTGCTGATTTGGCTGCGAGATTTGATATCGACCTACACAAACCAGATTTCTGGCGGAGCAGCCTGAAGGTTATAGGAGAAAACGTCCAGCGCTACGTGCAACTCTGACAAGACGCTCGTTCCCTTGTATCACACCCATGAGCGCATCAGGTTCCGCAGGCGTAACGCGTGATACACCCTTCGAGGGAATTCTTGTTAACGAATCCAGAAATCGCGACACTGAAAATTCCGAACCCAGGGGGAAAACTCACCCCCACCCCCTGTGTGGGTCACCCTAAACGAACTGACACCTTGGTAATGTCAGTGAATTTCGGTACTCGCCGAATTTTGTGGTACCGATCAGGCAGCGGGGGTAACTTGCGCCCTGAAACTTTCGAGTTCCTGTCTCAGGTCTGTAACTGCTCCGATAACGAACTGCCTGGCCTTCCGCGGGGTTGTAGACGTTATTGAGAAGTGCAATTCAATGAATGGCCGGCCACTCGCTTCCACTCCTCTAGGATGAGATTTGACGTAGACCCCCTGCCAATGGCGCATCACTCGGTCAATGATCGGTGCAAGGGATGATTCCATTATACCATGAACCTCGAGCCATTTCTCCACGAAAACCGTCCCACTTGCCCTCGCAGCCAGAACCTTTGAGACAGATCGTTTGAAGATCGCTTTTGCCTCACTGGGCACGCCGGGTAAGCAGAAAATATCCATTCCGCGTACGGTCAACCGCACGGCGGGTGCTGTCCCGATCGGATTAATTATCGGCGTTGATGTGGACGGCATTGACGCCATCTTGAGGCGAGGTTTGGTTAGGGTGGTCCTCCGCTTAGGGAATCTTCGGGCATAATGTGCGCGAATCATTTCGACAGCCGCCTTGTTCAATGTAATTCGCAGGTGGATGGCTCTGGCGACGCCCTTGAGTGTCATATCGTCGAACGTAGGACCAATTCCCCCCGTCGTGATTAGGAAGTTAGGTCTCCTCCCTAACGCTTCTCTGATCGCTTGAGAAATCTCGTTGAGGTTATCGGCAACTGTTGTTATTCGAGTTACTTTGCCACCTAGCCTAGTAACTTGCGATGCAATCCACGAGGCGTTCGTGTTGACTGTGTTCCCGAGTAAGAGTTCGTTTCCAATGGACAGTATTTCGACAGTGCACAACAACCTTGCTTACGCTCAAGTAGTGCGCTGAATCAAACATTCCGATTAAACGGTATCTCTTCTGGGAAAACTTACGGGAACCTGTTACCTCTGTAGCAGGTTATGGCGGAATCCTATTCTTTCTTGGAGAGCCACCATTTCAAGTAGTCGTTCTGTTTCCGCCTGTGTTGCTCCTCTGGCGTTTCGCGCTCGCGAATCTTGAGCCGGCCCTCCATTAATTGTTGGGCGCTCACAGTGAGGCCGCAGCTTTTGCAGGTGTAATGCTTGAGGGCGCTATCGTAGCTTAGTATTCCGCCACATTCGAGGCAGTAGTTCGTTGTCACTTAGGTTTTGGTCTCCAAGCCACTAACTTGAAGACGCGCTAGTTAAACCTGTAGCAGCCTATTCGGTCGCTGCGGCGTGGTAGAACTCGCCCGAACTTTTCTGTTCTTTATCTAACTTGGTTTGGGAATCTTTTTCGTTAACAGCTTTGAAATTCGAAATGGAAAATGAGGCTGGGCTCAGTCACCACTCCTCTTCCTCTCCCCAGCCCTCGTCTTCGCCCCATTCATCATCAGTCCAGTCATCTTCTTCCCCATTATCCCAATTCTCATCTGCACTCAAGAGAAAAGATTCCCGAGATGGAAGCTCGCTTAACCCCCTTAAGGTGGGGTTTTAAAACTTTTGGCCGATTTTGAATCGTTTTCGATTAATCGAAATCGTTCTGTGAGACGTGGGACGCGGCCTTGCTCCATCAGTCGATGCCTAGTGTAAGCGAGCTACTATTTTGCCCCGCGAGTTTGCGTTGGGGTTGCGCATCTTAGTTGTCGAGAATGCCCAAGGCATGTAAGGCGTGTTGTGAACCGCCGCCAATCGCCCGTTGCGGTCAATTGCGATGACTCCGGCGTCGCCTTTCAAACGTTTTGAGGCGGTCTTCACTGCGAGTTCTGCGGCTCTGTTGGCTGATACCCCTCGTTCCATCATTAGGCAGATGGCCTTCGAAAGAGTTAGCTTGATAGCCACTTCTCCCCAGCCTGTCACAGTTGCCGCCCCACACTTGTTGTCCGAGTAGACCCCCGAACCAATCTGCGGCGTATCCCCGATTCTGCCGGGTAGCTTCATTGTGGTTCCCCCAGTCGAGGCCGCAGCCGCAAAATTTCCTTCCGCATCCAGCGCCACCGCACCAACGGTGTCGTGTTTCATGATATCGGGATGCTCCCGCAACAATGCACGGTTCTTTCTAACCCATGACAATCTCGCATCCAGGGAGCCCTTCTTGAGCCTCAGCAACATTCGCCGTCTCTCCGGGGTGATTGGGTTTGTCGTGGGTAGGGAGTAGGCCTTTGCAATTTTCTCAGCGGTCGGCCCCGAGAGAAGTACATGGTCGGTTTCTTCCATGACTAGGCGGGCGAGGCGAACTGGGTTCTTGATGTTGTGAACCAGCGCTACAGCCCCGGCGGCAAGGTTTGTTCCATCCATTATGGCGGCGTCCATTTCAACCGTTCCGCTGAAGGTTAACGACGAGCCCTTGCCCGCATTGAATATGGGATTATCCTCCATGACTGAGACGGCTGCTTCGACGGCATCGACCGCAGAACCACCATCCGCCAGAATCCTCGAACCCGAAGACGCTGCATTCCGTACGCCCTCCAAAGCCGTTCTGATATCACGTCTCCAGAATCCTGCGCCGCCGTGAACTACAATCTTGCCAGACATACTGGTTTTCACATTGTTTGCTGTAGGTTTCCTCTTTTGCGTTTACGCGGAGGGATGGATTCAGTCCAGAGGACTAATCTTTAAGCAGTTCGCGAGTTTAGCGTCGACAGGTTCGTCGATTTCCTTGGTGCGCGTCGTGAAAGCCGACCTAGAAGGGTTGGCGGGAGCTGCTAATCTGGTTGCCAGAGGCGGGCTAATCTGCTATCCCACTGACACAGTATACGGCTTGGGATGCGATCCTCTCAACTCTCAAGCGGTTGAACGGGCGGTGTTATTGAAAGGCGGGCGAACGAAACCTATGCCGGTATTGGTAAAGAACATAGAAAATGCTGAACGCCTCGCGCTTATCCAAGACCGCGCAAAGAAACTCGCGCGAAAATTCTGGCCCGGCCCGTTTACCATGATTCTTCCCGCCCTTGAAGTTCTTCCGTCGATTCTTGTGCCGAAGGGGACGGTTGGCTTGCGCTCCCCGAAGCACCCAGTCTGCTTAGACCTCCTCGGGTTGTGCTCCGGCGCCCTCGTTGGGACTAGCGCCAACCTCACCGGAAAGCCACCAACTGTCTCGGCTGAAGAAGCGGCCAGAGAACTAGGAGATAGGGTTGACCTAATCTTAGATGGGGGTAGGGCCCCCCTCGGCGTAGCCTCAACAGTAGTCGACCTCACCAAGCCCAAGCTCAATATCCTGCGCGAAGGGCCGATCGGAAGAGAAGAAATAATGGAATGCCTTGAGAGAAGAGCCTAAGATAGCTATTAAGGCGCAAGTTTACCTTTCGCCTGAATCCGGGGCATCTCGTTGCTGAACGACTTCAATCTAATAATCTCAACAAGTAGAGGCAACGAAAGAAACACCTGCAGCGAGATGTGGTATCTACTCGGAGAGGTGGGCGACCGTGGTTCAACAATCGAAACGACCTCAGCCATAGGGCTAGTCGTTGCGAAAACAAAGCTTGACCCAATCAAAGCGATTCGCGACCTTCGTGTTCTCCTGAAGGAGAGGCCCTGGGAATTCAAATACACCCTGAAGCTAGTGCCAATTCAGAAAGTCGTGGAGGCCAGCCTCGATGCAATCAATCGAGCTGCACTCGCCTTAGCGGAAGGAATAGGTAAAGAGGAAATGTTCAGAATCACCGTCGAGAAACGGCACACCGATTTATCCAGCAAGACGATAATCGATACTATAGCAAAAAGAATTGAGCGGAAGGTCAACCTCGATAATCCTGGCAAGATCGTGCTAGTCGAGGTGATTGGTCAACTGGCAGGCCTGGCCCTGATTAGTTCAGACGACGTTCTTTCAATTGAGCGCGAGAAACGCCACGCATGAGTTCATTTCTTTATTGTGAGTATCGCGGACCTCTCTATTGCCAAACGCTCGACGGCTCTAGCTGACTTCTCATCTTTGCGGATGGTTGCCCTTAGCTCCTTATCCCCGATCCCGAAAATAGAGCGAACGTTCTCGATACGCTCCGAATCCCACTCATCAAGTAGCTCGTCTTGGTTTTCTTTCTTCATGAGTTCACAGAGGGCAGCCGTCGCAGCCAAGACTTGGTCCTGCGAATTACTTACCGCTACAGCGGCGACTCTCCTGGTGTCAGCGGTAACCCCAACATGCTTCAATGCCTCTCCTATCTGTCGGTTGGCGGCGATGTAAAGCAGAATTTCCATGCTGAGTGATCTTGCAATCGGCTTCGATCGAAAGGATTTCAATGCGTTGAAGATGGCCTGAAACAAATAGCGGGAACCAGCCACCATGTCCAAGTCCAGCAATTGCACACTAACGTCCGGAAACTTCCCTTGCATTGCACTTAGCACTTGTTCGACCCCGTCAGGTTTCGCATCAAATGCCGAAATCCAAACGTACGCCGCTAACTCCCTAATCTCATATAGCAACCATTACGAACCGCCGTTCGCTAGCTGGAAGAGCGATTCAGCAGTCTTCCTTTCTATGCCACATTTTTTTAGAACTGCGCGAACAGAATCCAGGTTGCGTCCTCTGGCCTTGGCCTCCTCAACCAATAATTTTGTAGCTTCCAATCT
Organism: Candidatus Bathyarchaeota archaeon; assembly: GCA_023247835.1. Next base: position 9,581 of record JAHFFU010000002.1, on the reverse strand, counting down.
CTCCCAGGGAAAGATTATCCAGTTGCTTGTTGTGTCAGCGAAAAAGTCCGGTTTGAATGTACTGTGCGGTTTGTAGTAAACGGTCGTCGTCCTTACTTCGCCCGCGCCTTTTTCAAGAACGTGATCCAAAGCGACTTTGAGGCTTTCTCCGGTATCGGCTACGTCGTCGACGACCAACACATGCTTCTTGGAGATATCTTCGCTGATCGGTTGGGTGATGACGGGCTTGTGCGCTGTTTTTCCGAGGCCTACGTAAAATTCAATCTTGATGTTAGCGGTGTGAGTGTTCTCTAAGAGATCGGACAAGATTCTTCCCGGTGCCCAACCTCCTCTTGATACTCCAACGATAAGGTCCGGCTTGAACCCTGATCGTCTTATCCTGAGCGCCAAGTCAAGAAGCATCTCGTAGATTTTGTCCCAGCTGGGCGCTACAAACTCCCGAGAGTCTGACATTCAGGCACCGTTCGTTTACGGCAAGAATCCCTTAGCCACTATAAGCGTTATTGCGGTCAGCGGAGATGCATCTCCTCATCTGGCGTGAGGGGCCTCGGTGCAGGTCAATCCACGTCATGCCGCGCGAGATTAGGTAGCCGAACCAACTTAACTACTCTTCGCTGAACTCCTGATGTCGACTGGAGATTCCGAAGGGAAAAAAGTTACTACGCTCGTAGTAGTAACAGTAATAAACGAGATGCCTGCCACTTCGGGAGTTAGTCTCCATGCATAAATCGGACGGGATTTACTCATTTGCTTGGCAGTTTGCTTTTCGGAATCTACTCAATAATTTCGTCCGTTATGTTCGTGTACGGAGCAAACTTCTACTACCTGACATTTCGGTCCACGCGAAATTCCGCCAAGCCATCTAGAGTTTCCAATTTGGATTTGCCACAGGTGACCATTCAACTGCCGATTTACAACGAACGATATGTGGCGAAGCGACTCATCGAAACAGTCTGCCAGGTAGATTATCCGCGTTCTAAACTTGAGGTGCAAGTCTTGGATGATTCAACGGACGAAACGACGGACATTTGCAAAGAAACTGTTCAGCAGTTCCAAGAAAAGGGAATGAACCTCGTATACATTCATCGAGATCATAGAAAAGGCTTCAAAGCTGGCGCTCTTCAAAAGGGCTTGAGCATTGCCAAGGGCGAGTTCATTGCCATATTCGACGCAGACTTTCTCCCTCCCACAGGGTTCTTGAATGAAACTCTACCGTACTTTGCGTCAAAAGAGATTGGAATGGTCCAAACCCGTTGGGGCCACCTGAACGACGATTACTCCACACTGACGAAAGCTCAAGCGCTGAGCCTCGATGCGCACTTTCTTGTTGAGCAGCGCGCAAAGAGCCAATCAGACCTTTTCATGAACTTCAATGGAACAGCTGGCGTATGGCGCAAGGACTGCATACTTGATGCAGGTGGATGGCAGGATACGCTTGCCGAGGACCTAGATCTAAGTTTCAGAGCTCAGCTAAAGGGATGGAAGTTCCTCTTCCTGGCTGAACAACTATCACCAGCCGAAATCCCCGTCCATATGAATGCTTCGCGAAAGCAGCAATTCAGATGGGCTAAAGGTTCCGCCCAATGTGTGAGGAAATTCTTCCGCGAGATCCTCGACAGCAAGCTTAAGCTGAACACCAAAATTCAGGCATTCTTTCAACTAACTCGTCATGTTGTCTTTCCCCTAAGCATTATCCAGTTGCTTCTATTGCCATTCCTCATAGCTTCGGGATTCGACTTAGCTCCAACTACGGGTATAGTTTCACAGCTCACGTTGGGGCCCCTAGCGTATGTCTATGCACTACGGAAGATGTACGGTAAGGAGTGGCCGTCCAAGGTTCCGCGCTACATGTACCTGCTCCTCTTCGGCGAAGGAATATCGCTGAGCAATTCCATCGCGTTCTTTGAGGGGTTGACGGGCTTCAAAGGGGCTTTCGACCGGACGCCCAAATACGGAATAGTGAACAAAGGCGACACTTGGAGGGAGAAAAGGTATCGTACCCCGTTCTCCTGGATTGCGGGCGGAGAGATTGCGTTAGCCGCGTATGGGGTCGTGGTGATTCTGATGGCGCTAATTAAGAGAAGTTTCCTGCTCGTTCCGAATATCGCAGTAGAGACGCTGGGGTTCGTTTATGTCTCAGGGTTAACAATTTCGCATTCACTGCCCAAACGAGGGAAACCGTGAATTGCAGAGACGCTTAGTTCTAACAGCAATTGCCTCCGTGTTAATCATACTCGCAGGCGCAGCTCTGCTCTATTCAGCGTACTACAACTCGTTCTACGCCATCGATAGAGCGAACGCACTCTTCAGCCGCGCGGAAACCGCGGGATTTGCGGAAGACATGATAGCATACATGCAGAGGGGCAGGGCACTCCTTCCTAAGTCCGGCAACCCTGTATGGTGGTTCCCCACTGACAAGACCGATTTCTCCGAAATTCAAAAGGACATCGATGGGATAACTGCTCGAGCGACACTCTTGGAAGGCCTACCAAGAAACAGCTCCGCCTACCAGCAGGGCATGGATGATCTTCGCGGGAAGATCAGAGCATTAGAATTGCAAGTGGCCGAGGCCTCTGGATACATGTTCGTGAGCGGTTGGAATGCGGTTGTAGCTGCGTTTTGGCTAGTCATCCTAACCGTAGCCGCCTTCCTCTTGAAGAAACGATAGGACACGGGAGATAGGCCCATGCCCGGAAAATTCTGTGTACAAAGTTACTACGATTGTAGTAGTAACTCTTTTATACCGTCTCCAGCCAACGCGTGCAAAATTCAGCCCCCTGAAATGCAAGTTCAAGCTTAAGGATGGACTAAGTTGCAAGAAACCTTCCCGGCGCAAGATCAAGCAGGTTCACACGAGATTCACGATGGGCTGGAAAAGGTTTTCAAAGTATCCGAGTACCTTAACTTTCCCTTCACCTTGGATGAAGTAGCGAATTACTTTCTGCCGAAGATCAACATTACTGGTGAACAACTTCGATCCATTCTATCAGGACGCAACTTTGCCGACATTCCATTTCATATCAAGGACGGCTACCTGCTCACGAGCGCGAGCCAGTCCGACACTTCTCGCTTGGAGAGGGAACAAATGTCCGCTGCGAAGTTAGATTCTGCCGCGAAATTTGCGAGAGTGTTGACGCGGTTGGTGCCTTTCATTCGAACAGTTGCTGTTACTGGCAGCGTTGCCTACGGGAGTGCTGATAGGTGGGACGACATCGACTTGTTCATGGTCACAAAGCGAAATAGGCTCTGGCTCACAGCATTCATTACGTTGGTTCTTGTCAGGTTGAACAAGCTCTTTGGCCTGCGGCCCGCTCACCTCTCGCCTTTTTGTTTGAGCTATGTCCACGACGAGGAGGGGTTCGTAAACGAGTCACAAAAGAATAGAACGAATCCGCTTTTCGCCCGCGAACTACTCAAAGCAAAACCAGTCGCGGGCACAGATCAATACAGGGAGATCTTGGAGAGTAATGGTTGGGTCGGGGGATTCTATTCAATGCCTTACGCTGCGAAGTTGAAAGGCTTGAGGGAGGGAACTAATGGCCAAGGGATTGAATTCAACGACAACTCAGGCAGGTTTTCCTTTCTCCTTGACTGGCCGGAAGGTATTGCGTTCGTGCTTCTGAGCCGTTATCTCCGCATTCGGGCATACCTGAGTAACCTGAGGCTTAAGTCGCGGGGGCAAGACCTTCGCGTTTTTGAACCGAAGATTAGTGCGGTCTCGTGCGTCTATACTTCGAACTTCTATGAGTGGCTCCGCGTGCTGTGGGGCGAATAGCCTGTTCTCGGTAGGCGATGTGTTTCCGGACCATGAGCCAGAGTGTCGTCCTCTCTGAGAATAGTGTTCTTGAAACCGGTTTTTCGATAGGCATCTGTGCTGCGGACTCCGCCGCAAACTTGGACAGACTACTCGGACTCATCGCGAGCGAGTCGTACTCAACCCGCGTGATGCTGAGAAAAGTGGTTCTGGTCGCAAGTCACTGCGACCCCAAGGCCATGGGACTCGCACGAGAGCTAGCGCGCCACGACCAACGTTTCGTGTTGATCGAGGAAGCCACGAGGAGAGGGAAATCCGACGCGATAAATCAGATCATAGAAAATTTCAACGGCCAATTCTTGGTCCTAGTGAATTCCGATGCCCTTCCAGAGCGAGGTGCGATTTCGAGGTTGTTATGTGAGATAATAGAGGACAAGAGTGTCGGGATGGTTTCCGCCTCCCCCATCGTAGGTGGCGAAACGGGAATAACGGGCAGCGTTTTGCAGTTGATGTGGGGGGTACATAACGAGTGTTTATTGAGCCTCAATGATAGCGACAGAAACAATCACTGCTGTGATGAACTCATAGTCGTCAGATCCGACGTCCTCCGCAAGCTGCCCGCCGGGACCGTGAATGATGGAGCGTATTTGGCTGCCACTGCACATCGGGCGGGGTATTCCATAAAGTTCTGTCAAAGTGCGCGCGTCAACATAGATGTACCTGGCAGTTTTATTGATTTAATGCGCCAGCGGAGGCGAATAGTATACGGGCACGTTCAGATTTGGAAATCCGTCGGCGAATCACCTCGTACCTTGGAATCGATGCTCCTAAACAATCCTCTTCTAAGCTTCTCGATCCTAATCCGCACGCTGGCCAAATCTCCTAGATTGGTGCTAGCCTTGCCGCTGGCGGTAATTGGCGAAGTAATGTCGGTTGTTCTTGCGATGTACGATCACCTGACCCCGAAAAAGAAACATACAATGTGGAAAAGGTTCGGAAGTCGATCCTGAAACTTGGATAAGGTTCCGCCTTGATTGAGCACGATTTAGTGTTTTCCGCAAGCTCTGAATGCGGCAAAGGTGGGGAAAACAGATCAATGCTTCTTGAAGGCTATGTCCCTGATTACGAGAATTACGATTACGAGAAAGAATGGAGTCGAAGATCGATCGAGGACCTTGCGGAAAAACGAATTATCGGTAGATGGCTAACGCATTCCGAGTATTGTTTAGAGCTAGGTGGAGGCTTTGGTAGGATTACTAAGATCCTTGAGCCATACTTTCAAAAGGTATTCATGATTGATTATTCGTTGAAAAACCTAGCAAGCGCCTCTAGGCGTCTAGAGAATACCGCGCTAGTAAGAGGCGATATCAGACGTCTCCCCTTCGAGGACAACGCTTTCGACTGCATCGTGGTCGTCAGGGTTCTTCATCTCATAGAAGACATTCCCAGGATGATGGATGAAATAGTCAGAGTCGGTAGAGATGGGGCGACCTTGATTCTTGGGGTGCCCAACACCAGACTCGGGCGATACAGGGGAATCCGGGCAAATGAGACCGTTCTGATCGGGCCTCAGAAACATAAGGCCCGTGTCTATTCGTTGAATGCCTATCGTCATCGCTCGTTAGTGTTGATCCGGCGTCAGGCTGCGGGCATCTTCGACAACCCGATAGGTAGAAGGTTGGACCGCATACCGGCTTTGTACAATGTAGACGTTGCAACCTCATGGTTGTGGTCAATTAAACCCGAGTTATTCATGAAGTTCAAAGTTCGGAAACATGAATAGGTTAACGAGTAACGGCCAGTTGCAGGCTCTCTGAGGTAACCGATTGATACTCTAGAGGATCACGCATCCTAATTTGGTTTTCATGCCCAACCTCCCCGCGCGTCAAAGTCGAGAGAAGAGCCCTAGGAAATGATCCCCACATCTGTTCCAAGGATAGTGGGACTCGAGCGTCACGTCGATTTTCTTCACCAGGCTCAACAAAGGCTCTGGGGGGAGATAACGGGTCAAGTTCGAGGCGGGGAGTAATATTTGGACACCGTAGACTTTCCTAAGGATGAAGAATCGAGAGATGTATTTCTTCAGAGACCCGACCGAATACGCGTTTGACGCGATACAAAATCTCGACTTGCCGACTGGCACGGGGTTACGAAAACGTGCAACCGCCATGGACGGTTTCAACATGATGGAATAACCCAGCATCTCATAGAGGCAGTACTTGTTCCACACACCAAGCAATAGCGAACCTTCAGGTCGAATGAGACTGTGTAGGTCCTGAAAGAGGAGGTCCAACTTGGGCTCCGTATTGATCGCGCCGTAAGTTGAGTAGGCACCATCAATTTCGCTAAAGCCAAGATCTTTCAATTTACTTTTCAAAGAGTATGGTCTCGCGTGTACCGGCAAAATCGAATCTGAGAGACCTGTCGCTTTCGCTTTCCTGGAGAGGACTTCTAGCATTTTGGCTGAAATGTCACATGCAATTATTCTTACGCCTTGCTTTGCAAGCAAGAGGGTCTCTGTACCAGTACCACAGCCTATCTCTAGTATTGTTTCGCCACGACCAAAGATTTCGGAGAGGTATCTGACCGATCTATTCCGCAACCATAGGTTCATCGGGTTACCAAGGATGTGCTCGTCATAATGGTCTGCAACGCCATCGAACGCCGCCTCCAAGTCAGAGTAAAATAGTTCCGCATAGTCTTCGGCGCATGACTGAGATTGAATTTCGATCTCAACGTACCGCGTCTGCCCCCAGTATCTCCTCCGCACCTCCTGCTCGCCGTATTTTCGGGTGAATATTCCAAGTAGGGGGTTGTTCATGCCGGGTATCTGTTTGATACGAGCGAGTGCTTCAAACGTCTTTCCAGCTCCGAACAGCCTGACTTGGGGCGTCTTCTCTATGTTCGCGACCCAGTCCTGCCGAGCTTGGTTCTGGGGAAAGATCACTATTTTGCCATCCGCAAGTATGAAGCGAACTAGGACATCATGCGTTGATGCTGTCTTTCGCCCAATGGTTTGTAGGCGAATGTATTCCCCGTTTGATGGCAAGTACAATCACATGTCTGTTCAAGATAGCGAGGGCAGTTGCGACATTTGAGATTGTCCCTCCTAGCCACTCTTTACGATACAGCCCAGAATCTACCAAATTGAAGATATTCCAATATTGGCAACCTTTGTTTACAGGGACAACGAGGCTTGCGTGCTGAATGCCGGTAGTCAGAGTGAGATCGCGTAGTGTGGGAAATCGAAAGAATGGCGACTGACGTAAAGGTCAAAGTCCCGGCCATCCTTCTTCTGGGTTCTCTGATCCGTGAGATTTTTTCATTTTGGACCGGTCATCCATCTGATTTCGAATTATGGGTGAGGTTAGGCTACGCAATGAATCACGGGGGCGATCCCTATGGCGTCTTGCCCCCAGTTCCCGGTGTCAGTTTCGCCAATATTTTCTCGGCACAAAACGCTGCTACCATAGCGTACCTTCCTTTCTGGCCTTTGGTGACGGGCTTGATTTTCGCATGTTACTCTTTGATCGGTATCAGTAATCGGTTTCTCTACTACTTCTTGCTTAAGCAACCTGAGATTATTGGAGACGTAGCTCTCGCATACCTACTATATTCGTACGTCTCTCGTAGAAGGCCTCAACAATCAGTCTGGGTCCTGCTGTTTTGGCTCCTGTCACCTTTCACAATAATCATTTCGGGGGTTTGGGGTATGTTCGACTCACTCGCCATGGCAGTTACCATCATTTCCATTATGTCGAACGGCCCCCTCAGCAGGGGCCTCTGGAGCGGGCTGAGCATATTCACAAAGTCTGTGCCTATAATTTACGCTGCGCCCACAACAACTAAGCAGACGCGTGGCTCGGTTGGGTTGGTTATAGCGATCGGGCTGCCGGCCTTGTTTTCATTAGCTACACTTCTGGTGATGGGTTGGTCCATTTCGACAGCTAGTGTAACTTTGTTCTCGGCCCTTAGAAAGGGCGGGGATTCCATGTCGGTGTGGGATTCGCTCTTCTACCTTAATTATCTTGGTCTTCTCGCGCCGTTGTCCACAAACGTGTACAGAATCTTGGGTCTGCTATGGATCCCCGCAATCATAGTGTTCACACTAGTTTCGTTCAGAATCTTTGACTTGAAGACGGATTATGGCCTCATTCAATCACTGATCGTGGCAACATTGGCCTTTTTAATATTCAAGGCGCGCGTGACGGAACAATACGCGATTTATCTATTCGCCCTTGCGGTTGTGGATGTTGCGGTTTGGCATCCGAAGAGGAAAGGAATGCTGCTGCTGACGATGGCTGTGACTTTGGTTTACCTGGTAAGTAACAACTATTTCCTGATCCGATTCCTTTCTCCAGTCTATCCAAATTTCGCGCAGGTTGAATTAGGCTTGTATCAGGCGATAGGGCCGATCAGATACGCGGTGAACTTTCTATCCGGAAGCATGTTCACCTATCTCAACATCAGGTATCTCATCGCCGCACTCAAGCGCCGCTCGTAACCGTTGAGAATTATGAACATATACAAGGTCAATGCCTACATGCTTTTTTGTGCTGGTTATCGCTGGTTATCGATTCGGCTGAGACCATCACAGTCAAGGTCACTGTTCAGGCTGGCTTGAGCATTATCAAGACTTGAGAGGTTACGTACATGAAGACTAATCCGAGAATTATGGCGAACGGTAAGCCCGGGAACATGTCCCGCCCTTCAAGCATCTTGAATCCAAGGTAAGCTCCGATAATCAATCCTAGGGACGCGGCGAGGAATGGCAGCGGTCCGAAGTTCATCATTGAGTTGCTCGCGAGCATAGAGTAAAACACCATATCACCCATCCCGACCGTCAAGTCACCATACGTGAATACTGCGCCAGTAAACTCCTCCAAGTCTGTTGATTGAGCCATTTTGCCTATCGGGCCTTTGTAAACTGCGAAGAGGTCGTAGCCGGCCAACGCCAGCAAGAGGACAATGGCCGTTAGAGTTGGAATTGATACGCCCAGGAATGTACCCGTTAGGCCTCCGATCAAGACTATGCCGGCCAAATGCAGTGTTCCCTTTGATTTGTAGATCGAAAGCGCAAGCGCCGCCATCCCGAGAAGGCTTACAAGGAGCCACCCCCAGCTTGTCGAGCTCAAGAATGCCGGCAAGTAGTTTTCGTAGAGTGATCCGTACCAAGTGAATAGAAAGAAGAGCAGCGCGAGAAGGGCGAGGTTGATCAGGTATTTGACGATTCGTTTCAGCCCGAATTTTATGAATAGGTACATAACCGTTCCAGTCGCTGCCATCAGAACCACGAAGATGCCCGCGTTTAGTGTGATCCCGCCCGTTGTTTCGGGGAAGATGGTGATGGGAATGATGGGTGCGTTGGAGGATTGAAGGCTATACGTAAGTAGTCCTGCGAGAGCTATCGCAAAAATTTCAGGAACCAGCTGGCCTGGCTTAGCCCTGAATTTCTTACTCAACTTTCCGCCTCTCCAAACTCGAACGGCAATCTTCGCAGAAGGCTGCATTCTTCCTATCCGTATCACCGATATGCTCAGAGAAATGCATCACGCACGAAACGTCAGGGCAATGCTTCAACCCAAGCGTATGGCCAATTTCGTGAACCGCTTCCTTAAGCACCCGGTCCTTAAACAAACGGGCTGAGTTGTGGGAAGATGATTTCAAACGCCGAGTTGAGACAACCGCCACGCGGCCGGGGCATCTAGCCTCACCGAATACGAAGTTCATGCCCGGAAGATACAGGTCGAAGGCTGCGACACCCAGCAATCGGTTCACAGGGACGGTTTGAATGTGTTTCTCCAGTAGCACTAGGAGGCGCGTAGAG